>CAZJYO010000318.1:0-2588 GCA_964550275.1 uncultured Chitinophagales bacterium | reverse complement strand
CAAGTGCGAGCGCGCCGTGAATATGGTGCGTGCATTTGTTCGTCTAGGTTTCAAGGTGATTTCGACCGAGGGAACATCGAAATTCCTTTCGGAACACGGTGTTGCCAACCGGCCTGTATTAAAGGCCACGGAGGGCACGCTGAACATTATTGATATTATCAACAACGGCTGGGTGCAGTTGATCGTCAATACGCCGCTCGGGCAAACCGCCCGGAAGGACGAACATGCAATCGGAAGGGCCGCGATGGCGCATAAGGTGCCGTTCATAACGACACTGTCTGCTGCCGCGTCTGCCGCGCGCAGTATTGAGGAAACCCGGAGCCGTCGTTTTGATGTTATGAGTGTGCAGGAACATCATGAACTTGCGGCGCAGGGCGGCAGAATGCAGCCCGTCGAATCACTGGAGGATTGCGCCCGGCTGGTTGAATACATCAAGTCGTTTCAGGTGTAGGTACGTAATCGTGCATCAGGAAGCGTAAGGGAAGGCATCATGTACATTCTCGGTATTTCATGCTACTACCATGACTCTGCGGCGGCTCTTATTCGCGATGGCGAGATTGTTGCCGCGGCGCAGGAGGAACGGTTCACGCGGAAAAAGCACGACTTCAACTTTCCGTCACAAGCCATTGCCTATTGTTTGAAGGAAGCGGGCATCACGACGAAGGATATCGAGTACGTGGTCTTCTATGACAAGCCGTTGATTAAATTTGAGCGGCTTCTGGAAACCTATCTCGCGTATGCGCCTCATGGCATCAAGTCGTTTTTGATGGCGATGCCCCTCTGGCTCAAGGAGAAACTCTGGATTCCCAACCTCATCCGCCGCGATCTCAATTATGATGGAACGATTCTCTTTACCGAACATCATGAATCACACGCGGCATCCGCGTTCTATCCTTCTCCGTTTCAGAAGGCGGCGTTTCTCACAATGGATGGCGTCGGGGAATGGGCAACAACAAGCTACGGTGTTGGCGACGGCAACTCGCTGAAGATTCTTTCCGAAATGAATTTCCCGCATTCACTCGGGTTGTTGTATTCAGCATTCACGTACTTCACCGGTTTTAAAGTCAACTCGGCTGAATACAAAGTCATGGGCCTTGCTCCGTACGGAGAACCGAAGTATGTGCAGACCATCTATGATCATCTGATCGACCTGAAAGAAGACGGGTCTTTTAAGATGAACATGGAGTATTTTGATTATTGTGCGGGCTTGAGAATGACCAACAAGAAATTTGAAAGACTGTTCGACGGTCCGCGCCGTGAACAGGAATCAAAGCTCACACAGCGCGAAATGGATCTTGCCCGTTCACTGCAGGAAGTGACGGAAGAAATCATGCTGCGCATGGCGCGTCATGTTCACAAGGTGACCGGAGAAAAGAATCTGGTGCTTGCAGGCGGCGTAGCCCTGAACTGCGTTGGCAACGGACGCGTACTCAGGGAAGGGCCGTTTGAGAACATCTGGATACAGCCGGCGGCAGGCGATGCCGGTGGCGCACTTGGAGGCGCTTTGTTCGCTTGGTACCAGTATTTGGGGAACCCGCGCAAAGCGAACAACACCACGGATGTCCAGCGTGGATCCTATCTCGGGCCGGAATATTCCGACGCGGAAATCGAGCAGTTTCTGAGAATGAATGAAGTCGTGTACCGCAAGGTGACGCGTGACGAGCTGGTCGATACCGTTTCAGACCTGATTGCCCAGGAAAATGTCATCGGATGGTTTCAGGGAAGGATGGAGTTCGGCCCGCGGGCATTGGGCGGACGCAGTATCATTGGCGATGCGCGTTCCCAAAAAATGCAATCCGTGATGAATCTGAAGATCAAATTCCGCGAATCATTCAGACCATTTGCCCCATCGGTTTTGAGAGAGTGCGTCTCTGATTATTTCGTGATGGATTCGGACAGTCCATATATGCTTCTGGTCGCTCCGGTTGTGGAGGATCGGAAGATTGCGATGTCCGACGACCAGGAGAAGCTCTTTGGCATCGAGAAGCTGAATGTCTCGCGCTCCGATATTCCCGCGGTGACGCACGTGGATTACTCGGCGCGTGTGCAAACCGTGCATAAGGAAACCAATCCTTTATACTATGATCTGATTAACGCGTTCTACAAGAAAACCGGATGCCCGGTTATCATCAATACGTCGTTTAACGTTCGCGGGGAACCGATTGTGTGCCGCCCCGAAGAGGCGTACAAGTGCTTGCTCCGGACGGAAATGGATTATCTTGTCATTGGAAATTACATCATTGCCAAAACAGATCAGAAGCCCATTACACAGGATTCTGATTGGATGAAGGAGTTTGAGCTTGATTGAGAAAATTGATTCTTCGCGCGAAGCAGTACGGAAAACCGGCAACGCGTTTCTGATCGGCGGAAGCGTACTGGCTGGCGTGTTATTTCTGGGCAGCAGTCACGTAGCCGGATGGACGGAATGGAGTCTTACTGCAGGTCTTGCGGCCAAGGCCTGGAAGTGGTTTCTCGGTTGCGGGGTCGGACTGTGGATTCTGAGCCTCATTTCCTATCCCATGATGAAACCCATCCATATCGGCTGGATGACGTTTGCTTTTATTCTGGGGTGGGTCAACACCAGAATA
>CAZJYO010000317.1:1733-2642 GCA_964550275.1 uncultured Chitinophagales bacterium | reverse complement strand
CACCGACCTTCACTGTTTCAATATTATCTTTCGGCCCTACCACTTCCACGAACGCGTGGCCCGGCCGGTTCATCCAATGACCTTGTTCAGCGATGAACGCAGGTGATTCAATGAGTCCGTGGTGCCAGAGATACGCCGCCATTCCGCCGGTGGCAGAACCGGTGAACGGGTCTTCCATTGTATCGGGCGGGACGCCGAAGTGGCGCGCAAATGTCCGGCCTTGTGGTGTAACGCCCTGCAGACAGAAAAGATGCGGACTGAAAAATCCGGCCCCGGCGCGTAATGCTGAATACGCGATTGCATCGAGTCGGGCCGCGCTCAATGCGTGATGTGACTTCACGGGAATCATAAGCTGCGGGGTTCCCGTGCTGACAATTTGAATCGGCGCGCCGGGAAGGACATCGTTGGCCTTCAAGCCAAACACGGGCATAACGACCTGCGGATCAAGTCGGGCGAGAAACTGCGGCTTCTTCTGCGACATGATGATCTGTTGCACCTTGCCGTTCTGTGCCCGTATCTCAACAGGTATCGGACCGACTTTCAGTTCAAGGGAAATATGAGTGACGTCTCCCGTGAGTTTCAGTCGTCCCGAATCGACCAACGCAAAAACCGTGGCAATAGTAGGATGTCCCGCCATCGGGATTTCCTCTGCCGGAGTGAAGTAACGGGCACCGAAGTCAGCAATACGGGATTTGACGACGAACGCGGTTTCGGAAAGATTCATCTCCCGCGCAACGGCGAGCATCGTTGCATCATCGAGCGCGTCGGCGTCAAACACCACGGCGCACGGATTACCCTTGAGCGGACGATCCGTGAACGCGTCAACCTGATACAGGGGAAATGATGCCATTGTTTATGAATGATTAAGATGCGATTGAATCGCCCGGGCAAAGCGCTCCGGCGCCCCGT
>CAZJYO010000317.1:0-1723 GCA_964550275.1 uncultured Chitinophagales bacterium | reverse complement strand
AAAGAGGCCGGGCTCCAGAATCTCCAATTCCATAAGATGGAATCCTCCGTTCTCCAACACCCCATCAACTCTCGCATACAAAAGAGGAGTTGAAATTTTGGACAGGATGTTATCGGCCGTTTCGATCAAGTGCGCCTTCGGACTCGCGGCAACCACTGTTCCACCGAAATCCGACTGGACGCGGAAGTCTCCGCTCTTCGGGCGTTTAATGACCGCATGGCTGTAGTTGCCGCCGAGAAACACAAGCGACCATTCGCCCTCGCTTTGTATGCTCGTCATGAATTGCTGGACCATGACATCACTTGATTGCAAAAGCGACTCGAACCGTTGCTGATCCGTTGCTGCGCGTTCAAGTGACGTTGTCCAGGTGTTGTACGCCGTGGCGGAAATGGTCGGTTTGACGACCGCTGTTGTCCAGCCTCTGTCCTTCAGCATGGATGCGAGTTGTGCCGGAGACCCGCGATCACACCAGGCAGTCGGGACGATATCGACTCCCGATGCTTCGAGATCGGCGAGATATTTTTTGTCCATATTCCAGGAAAGAATATCAAGAGCATTGATGAGCCGGATCCCCTCGCCCTTCCGTTCATCAAGCCAGTAACGGAACTCGACCGGCTTCAAATAATAATCCCAGGGTGATCGGACAATCACAGCATCAAACTCTTTCCAGTGCACTTCTCCATCATCCCAAATAAGAGGAGCGACATTAATGCCGAGAGTTTTCAAAGGAGCTACAACGAGGCGATCATCATCGGTGAGGTTGGCATGGTCGCGGGATGTAAGAAATCCGATATGTGTCATCCTGCGTTCTCAAGAACTTCAGGTTCCCGCCTCGGCTGGATGCCCCTGTTTTTTGGTTCACCGCGAGTTTCTTTCCGCCGCGACTGATTGTTGATAATCAACACAACTCCGACAATGATGACGGCAGCGGCGATCATTGTGCGGAGTGTCAGTTCTTCACCCGCAAACGCCCAGCCCAGAATAACAGCGATGACCGGGTTGACGTATGCGTAAGTTGCCACGCGCGAAGCGCTCGCTACTCGCAGTAACCAGACGTACGCACTGAACGCGATGAGCGATCCGAATACGGTCAAATAAAGAAGCGAGGCAACCGAGAGGAAGGAGAATGTCTCCGGATTAAAACGTCCCCCTTCACCGGCAGAAAATCCAGCAATCATCAGCAACGCACCGCCGGCCAGCATTTGCATCGCCGTACTCATCAAAGGCGAGGCGGGAAGTTCTGTTTTCTTGGAATACAGCGACCCGGCTGCCCAGGCGATCGTTGCGGCCATCAACGCAGCCATGCCGATCAAGCTGATGGAGTGTTCGTTCGTTGCCTCCCACGGAGCAATCAGCATTAGAACGCCGAGCATACCGACGACAAGTCCCGCAATGATGCCGCGGTTTGGCCTCGTGCGACTACCGCCAATCCAATCCAGCATGACAAACCAAAGCGGTGTGGTTGCAATGAGTAAAGCGGTGATGCTGGAACTTACTATTTGCTCCGCCCACGTCACACCGCCGTTGCCGATAAGCAGGAGAAGCGCTCCGATGATCGTTGCGGATTTCCATTGTACACCAGTTGGTTTGGGTGCACCGCGCAATCGCATCCACGCATAGAGAACTCCCCCAGCGATGAGAAAACGGGTGCCCGCCATGAGAAATGGAGGAATCGTTTCAATGGCAAACCGGATTGCAAGGTATGTCGATCCCCAGATAATAT
>CAZJYO010000316.1:0-2687 GCA_964550275.1 uncultured Chitinophagales bacterium | reverse complement strand
TTTATTTTTCATGGCAAGGATGGATGAAGTTTCGCCGAGTTTCCGTGCGGCCTGGAATTCTCGTCCGACATTGATCCCCCAATAAAAGATTTTCTTCTTAAGCGCAGGACCAGACTCCACCTGTTTGAGAATGCGGCTGTGAATGCGTTCAAACAGACGCGGCACGGTCATCACGACATCGGGCTTAATCTCCAGCATGTTGTCGCGCACGGTTTCAACACTTTCCGCGTAAGCAATTGTCCCGCCACAAGCAATCGATGTGTAATATCCCGCCATGCGTTCGAAGGAATGACTCAGAGGAAGAAACGACAGCATCCTGAATCCTTCTTCGATTTGAATCATCTTTGCCGCGTTAATCATGTTGCTGACGATGTTGTTATGGCTTAGCATCACGCCCTTGGGATTTCCCGTCGTGCCCGAAGTGTAAATGAACGTGAGCAAACTGTCCGGCCTCACCATGGCGATTGCTTCATCAACATGACCCGGGTTCTTTGCCTGAAACTCGCCGCCCTTTGCAAACACTTCGTCCAGTGAAAGCACGTTGACCGCATCGGCGGGTTTTTCATTCATGATGATGATATGCTTCAGCGAGGCGACATTGCCGGCAATTTTCAAAACTTTGTTGAGCTGGTACTGGTTGGAAACGACAACCGCGGAAACACCTGCGTCATTCAGGATAAATTCCGTCTGCTTCGCCGTCATGGTGGGATAGATGGGAACATCGATGGCGCCAAGCGACACGGTCGCAAGATCGCTGATCGCCCATTCCGGACGGTTCTCGGAGATGATCGAAACGCGGTCGCCCTTTGCAATGCCTAATGATGCAAGTCCGCTTGCGCACGCGCGGACCTTTTCACGCGCGGCACTGTAACTGATGCCGGTGTACTTGCCGTTGACTTTGTGCATGAACAGCGGGCGGGAGCTGGAGGCGAATTTCTTCGTCAGCGCGCTGAACATTTCGGGAATCGTGGTGAACTCAACGCATACGGGCATGGTGTTAGCGGGCTCCAACCGTAAGCGTGTAGGAAGCCGCGCCGGTCTTTGATGTTACCTCAATGATGTATGTCCCCGCCGTTCGTCCGGCAAGCGTGCATTGTTCCGGATTGGCTCCGGTATCCTGGAACGAAAGCATGATGCCGTTCGCGTTCTGCACGCCAATGTCCAGGTCGGCGCCGGAGCTGAACGCAATCTTTGCATGAAGATTCAGCGTGGCGGTGGTTGCGATCGAAAAGCGGTCAACGTCGTTGGCATTAGCGGTGTTTGCAACAAAAGTAATATCCGATGTGCCAAGCGTTCCAAGTGATTGAGGCGTGACGTCGTTGGGTTCTGTTTCCGCGGAACTCCCGGGATCGACCGGATCATCGCCATCACTTTCCTTTTTGCAGCCGCCGATGAGGCCCAACGAGACCGACAGAAGCAACATGAGCGTAAACTGTTTCATGGTCATCCTCTACTTCAATAACATGAGTCGTCGTGATTCGGAGAAACCTTGTGAAGAAAGCCGGGCAAGGTAAACGCCGGTTCCAACAGTTTCCCCGTTCTTGTTTGTGCCGTCCCATTGCACCTGATGGAAACCGGCGGACATCGTTTCTGCAACCAGTTGCTTCACCTCTCTCCCCAGCATGTCGTACACCGTAAGGTTAACAGATCCTTGGGTATCAAGAGAAAATCCGATTGTCGTTGACGGGTTGAACGGATTCGGGTACGCTTCCGCAAGCTTGTATGTGTAGATGCGGTTTCCTTCGCAGTCAATCCCCGTGGTGCTTGCGAGCGTGCCGCAATCAACAGCCGCGGGAGTGGCGAGAAGCGCCTGAAGCGCACGCATCTTTCCGGCGCCGAAGGTGTTGTTCGGAGTCGCACCGCCCGCAGGCAACGCGGTGGAAGTCAGCAGTGAAAGCACATTGTCCCGCGAAAGAAACCTGTTCCTTTCCAGCAACAGCGCAACCACGCCTGTCACGTGCGGCGTTGCCATGCTGGTCCCCTGCATTTTCTGAAGCCCTCCGCCCAAAAGAATATTTGAGCGTGGTACGTCGGCTCCGATGACCAGCGTTGAAGAAAGCGCAGAGAGGATTGCTTCTCCCGGGGCCGCAATATGCGGTAGAACGCGTCCGTCTCGTGAAGGTCCGTGACTGCTGAAGCCGGAGATTTCCCCAAGAATGGCGTTGGGCTGTGTGCGGGGCACATTGTCAATATCGATCCATGCTACTTTGGAAACGTATGAACCGACAGCGATCAGCTTTTTCGACGTTGCAGGCGTTCCGACAGTTTTGTTTGTATTTCCCTGCACGAAGTATGCGGGCAATCCGCCAATCTGGGGAAATTCACAACCTGTAATCGCCCACATGTCAAACGTCCCCGTTCCGAATGCGTAGATTGACCATGCGTAATTGGAGATGCTCGCTCCTTCAATCACACACACCACACGGCGGGCGCCATTGTTCGGGTCTGCCGTTGTACGGGCATCGATACTGATGCGGCCGATGTTCTTGCCGTTGTGTACTACCTGAAGGTTCTCAACATTCTGACCCGGAGCAACAGGGGTTGAAACAGCAATGGCGTTTGAATAACTGCCGATCTCGTACAACGCAATGCCGACAGAGATCGAAGAATTGCCGGTTGAAGGATACCAAAAATCCACCGCTGCAAAAGTAGACCCCGTATAGACTCCGACAAGGGTTTCGAGCGCT
>CAZJYO010000315.1:0-2727 GCA_964550275.1 uncultured Chitinophagales bacterium | reverse complement strand
ATCAAGACGAAAGAGTTTCTGCTCAAACTTGAAGGCGCGTTGATGATCTAAGTTCCAGCCCGCCTTCCTGTCTCTCCTCATCTCCATTTTTACCAAGTGTGTCTCAGCCACCATCCATCTCAACACCGACATTTGGCAAGGCCATCCCTTCGGGAAAGGTCGGTGTTTGCTGCGAGTCTCTCAGCAGACTGAGAAACTGCTTTCTTGCCTTCTCCATCGTTTTTGGTTATCATCATTTTGAATTCACTCACTCCCATCCATCAGTCGCGGTATGTCCTTTCTCAACGATCTCAATGCAGTCCAGCGTGAAGCCGCGAGCGCGGTGGATGGACCGGTGATGATCGTTGCGGGCGCGGGAAGCGGAAAGACCCGTGTCCTGACCTATCGTGTTGCCTACCTCATTCAACTCGGCGTTCGACCTGACCACATTCTCGCGCTGACCTTCACGAACAAAGCCGCGGGAGAGATGCGGAGCCGCATCGCAAATCTTGTCGGCGCAGGAAGCGCGGGCATCTGGATGGGAACGTTCCACTCGATGTTTGCACGTGTGATGAGAATTGAGGCGGAACGGCTCGGCTACCAGCGGTCATTTACCATTTACGACAAAGATGACGCGCTCTCCGTGGTGAAGGGCATCATGGGAAATCTTGGCATTCCCCAGCAACAGTTCAGTCCCGCGGCTATTCTCTCGCGCATCAGCGGCGCAAAGAATGCGATGGTCTCGCCAAAAGCGTATCGTGAAAAATCGTTTGACCCGATGAGTGACCGCACCTCTCTCGTCTATGAGCAATACGGTCGAGTGTTGTTCAAAGCCAACGCCATGGATTTTGACGACCTGTTGCTCAAGCCGCTTGAACTGTTTTCCCGTTTTCCGGAACTGCTGGAGAAGTACCGTCAGCGATTCAGGTATCTGCTGGTTGATGAATACCAGGATACGAACCGCGTTCAATACAATCTCATTACATCGCTGGCAGGAAAACATAAGAACATCTGTGTTGTCGGGGATGACGCACAGAGCATCTACGCCTTTCGGGGAGCGGACATCCGCAACATCCTGGATTTTGAGAAAGAGTATCCCAAGTGTAAGACCTTCCGTCTTGAACAGAATTACCGCTCGACCCAAACGATTCTTGCCGCTGCCGGCTCGGTCATCAAACAGAACAAGCATCAGATCAGCAAATCATTGTGGACGGAGAATGATGAGGGGGAGAAAATTGTTCTGAATGCGTGCGATGACGAACTGCAGGAAGGATACAAGATTGTCGCCGCAATCGAAGAGGAGTCGCGGAGGAAAAAGCTTGACCTGAAAGACTTCGCCGTTTTGTACCGGACGAATGCCCAGTCCCGCGCGGTGGAAGACGCTCTTCGTCGCAACGGCATTCCGTACTTCATCGTCGGAGGAGTGGCGTTTTACAGAAGAAAGGAAATCAAGGACGTCCTCGCCTATCTGCGCATTCTGTGCAACCCGAGCGATGAGGAAAGCTTGCTGAGGGTTATCAATGTGCCGGCGCGGGGAATCGGGGACACCACAGTGGGAAAGCTTCGTTCGAAAGCGCAGGAGTCGGGCTTGACCATTCACGCTCTTATCGCAAGCGGAGATATTCCGGCCGGGATCTCCGAAAAAACCGGCAAAGCCATCAAGAGTTTTCATGCATTCATTGCAAAGTACACGCACCTGAAGGCCACCATGTCGGTAAGCGAGCTTGCCCGCGCACTGGTGGATGAACTTGGGTTGTTGAGCGCGTTGAAACAAGAGAACACGCAGGAGTCTTTGGAACGTCGCGACAATATCCAGGAACTTCTCTCCGCGCTCTCGGAATTTAATGCGGCGCATCCCGATGCCGGACTTGAGGAATTTTTGGAAGAGGTGTCGCTGGTGTCCGACATTGATACCGCGGAATTCGGACGCAACGCCGTCACTCTGATGACACTCCATTCTGCGAAAGGACTGGAGTTTCCTGTTGTGTTCATCACGGGATTGGAAGAAGGACTGTTTCCGCTTGCCAACGCGATGAACGAACAGGACGAGCTGGAAGAAGAACGTCGTTTGCTGTATGTCGGCATAACGCGTGCCCAAAAGAAATTGTTCCTGTCGTTTGCCCAGACACGATACCAATACGGAGAGCGATCATACTCGGTGAAGTCGCGCTTCCTTGATGAAATCGACCCGGAACTGATGACCATGAATGTCGTACATGGACAACGTCAGGGAACGCCGTACCGCAGGGAAGGGGGCGGAGCCAGGAACGGCTTCGCGCGTCCATCACCGGTGTTCGCGCGTAAAAAAGAAAAAGCACAAACCGGGTTCTTTCCCGACGCGTTGCCTGACTACGACAAGGAAACTCAGGTTCAGTTCAGCGCGCAGGTGGGGTCGCATGTTGTCCATGAGGCCTTCGGCAGGGGCCGCATTCTCGCTCTTGACGGACGCGGAGAAAATACAAAAGCCATCGTCGAGTTTGAATCCGTGGGAAAGAAACACCTCATGTTGAGATTTGCCCACCTCAAAGAAGGTTGATGGGCTTTTTTCGTTTCCATCGGACATTACTCTTACCGTCGCGCGGACCACGATGAAGGCCTTTCTGAAGCGTCTTGGCAACGAGGCAATCTATTACGCCAAAGGTATCGTGCGGAAAGCAGGGGAGGATGATATCCTTTTCCTCGCGTCAGGCCTTGCGTTTAATTGTGTCCTCACGATGATACCGATGATGCTTCTTGCCGCATCGGCTC
>CAZJYO010000314.1:0-2753 GCA_964550275.1 uncultured Chitinophagales bacterium | reverse complement strand
GCCTCATCACTGATGCCGCCGAATTTCACGTTGTTTTTTCTCGTGAACTCGTTCACAAAGCGGTCGAAGAACACAGGAACATCACCGGGCCTGTTGCGCAACGGGGGCACATGGATGTTCACGGACCGAAGCCGGTAAAAAAGGTCGAGTCGGAAATTGTTCTGCCGGACTTCCGCTTCAAGATCTTTGTTGGTGGCGGCGATAACACGAACATTCACGCGCCGCGGAACCGACGAACCGACGCGAAGAAACTCGCCGTTTTCCAGCACACGCAGAAGTTTTACCTGGGCGGAAAGCGGCATCTCACCGATTTCGTCAAGAAAGATCGTCCCGCCGTCTGCTAGCTCGAAGTATCCCTTCCGCTGGTCGGACGCTCCGGTAAACGATCCCTTCTCGTGGCCGAACAATTCGCTCTCGATAATGCCTTCCGGAATCGCTCCGCTATTGACCGTGATGAATGGTTTAGCGCTTCGGTTGCCCGCCGCGTGAATAGCGCGTGCAATCACTTCCTTCCCGACGCCGCTCTCCCCGCTGATGAGCACCGTAATATCCGTCGGCGCAACCTGCTGAATTACTTCGGCAATCTTGTGCATCTCCATGGACTCTCCGAGAAGAGTCTGGAGTTCGTCGCTTGAAACAGCGCTATGTTTGTGCGGCGCCTGCATGGTCATCGCGCCACGACAAAAGAATCGATGTTATACTTCTTTCTAATCTCTGCGCTCTTTGACTTCGCCTGGTCATAGGTTTGAAAATTGCCTATGTTCACGGTGTACAGGGACCGTCCGTCCTTTACTTTGTTGATGACTTCCACCGGATATCCGAGGTCTTCAAAAAACAGTTTTTGCTTTTCCGCGTTCACGGTTGTTGTGTACGCACCCACCTGAAGAGAGAATTGTCCCTGCACCGCCGGCTTCGACTGGTCTCTCCCGGAAGGAGGCACGCCCGCCGGCTCATCCTCCTTCGGAAGATCCGGCACATCGCCCGACTGGGCCGCAATGACATACTTCGACGTGGGATAATCCTTTTTGAGTTGATTCAGCTTAAGATCGGCGGTCCGGTACAAACCGATCGCCTGATAGAACTGGTGAATTTTGTACAGGGCATCGTCAGCCCATTCGCTCTTCGGGGAATTATCCACAATACTCTGGTAGATTCTCACGGCTTCCGCGCCTTCCGTGGTGAGAAGCCCTTTGACATAGAGCAATCCTGCATTCCCGGGATACTTCGCAAGCAACGACGGGAGTTCGGCTTTGACGGCATCGGTTTGTCCGCTCTCAATCATGGCAACATATTGCTCAACGGGCGGCTGATCCTGGGAGAACATCTGCATCACGGCAAGCATTACGAGCAACATGAGGGAAACGGTTTTCATACGGCAGCTCCTCAAGCGACGCTCAACGCGACGGGCGCATGTTTGGGAACGCCGACGCGCTGGGCAAACAGCGTTGCAGAGTTTGCGCGTTCAATGCGGACATCAATGTATTCCCCCGCTTCCTCGTCGGAATGTCTGAACACTGCGGTCTTATTTGAGTCCGTGCGTCCTGTAAACTCTTCAATGGATTTCCTGCTTGGCCCGTCAACCAGAATGCGCTCAACCGAACCGATCATTGCGAGGTTGCGCTTGTGGGATATCTCATGCTGAAGCGTTGTAATCTCGGAGACGCGCCGCCCCTTTACCTCTTCAGAAACGTCGTCGGGCATAAGCCATGCCTTGGTGTTCTCACGGGCAGAGTACTTGAATGTATACGCGCCGTCATAGTCCACCGCGCGAATCAGATCCATGGTCATCCGGTGATCCTCCTCCGTCTCGGAGGGAAAGCCGGAGATAATGTCCGTACTCAAGCTGACCACCGGGAGAACTGCGCGGATGTGTTCCACAAGACGCATATAGTGTTCAACCGTGTATGTGCGGCTCATCAGCTCAAGAATTCTGTTCGACCCGGACTGCACGGGCAAATGGATGTACTTGCAGATGTTGTCATGGGTGCCGATGGTTTCAACGAGCTTCGGCGACATATCTTGCGGGTGGGAAGTGGTGAAACGAATTCGCATTGCGGAATCGACCCGCGCAACATGTGCCATAAGATCTGCGAAATCAAACCGCCCGTCCTGATACGAGTTGACGTTCTGACCGAGAAGGGTGACTTCTTTGAACCCGCGGGCGGAAAGAGCGTGTACTTCTTCGACGACACTGTGAAGCGAGCGACTGCGTTCACGGCCGCGCGTAAATGGCACAACACAGAATGTGCAGAACTTGTCGCAACCGCGCATAACCGAAAGCCACGCGCTGATACCGTCGGTGCGCAACGGCTCAATGTCATCATACGTTTCGACGCGTGACAGGCGCACTGCGATCCCCTTTTCGCCCGCGGATGCCTGCTCCATCAACGCAGGAAGCTTGCGATATTCATCCGGGCCGACGACGATATCGACAATTTTCTTCTCCTCAATCAGATCGGTGCGCAGTCTCTCCGCCATACAGCCTAAGACACCGACAATCAGATCCGGCTTTCGTTTCTTCTGCGTTTGGAACAATCCAAGGCGCCCGTATATCCGTTGCTCGGCATTATCCCGAATTGCGCACGTATTCACCAGAATGACGTCGGCCTCGGTCATATCGCTTGTGAAGGCATATTTCTCCTTGGAGAGGATGCCGCCAACGAGCTCGGAATCCGCCACGTTCATCTGACAGCCGTAAGTTTCTATGTAGACTTTTTTCATCAAGGGTCTGACAAAATGCGAGACATTGTTTG
>CAZJYO010000313.1:0-2763 GCA_964550275.1 uncultured Chitinophagales bacterium | reverse complement strand
ACAGCGGAGGCGTAAAGATAATGCCGTCCTTCACGGCAAAGAAATTCTCGCCGCTTCCTTCGCTGATATTGCCATTCACATCGAGCGCAATCGCTTCCGAGAATCCGGCTTTAATTGCCTCGACTTTCATGAGCTGGGAAAGAACATAGTTTCCCCCGGCCTTTGCCATCGCTGGCAACGTGTTTGGCGCCGGACGGTTCCATGTTGAAACGCAGACATCAATGCCGTTGGTAAGCGCTTCGGGACCAAGATAACTTCCCCATTCCCACACGGCGATCGTCACATCAACCGGACAGTTAAGCGGATTCACGCCGACATCTCCATATCCGCGATATACAATCGGACGAATGTAGCATGCCTTCATCTTGTTTGCGCGGATCGTCGCGAGGATCGCTTCTTCAATCTGCGCTTCCGTATAAGGTATGTCCGTCCGGTAAATCCTCGTCGAGTCAAAGAGCCGGCGAATGTGGCTTCCCAATCTGAAGACCGCGGTTCCTTTTCCCGTTTGATAACAACGGATTCCTTCAAACCAGCTCGAGCCATAGTGGACAACATGCGAGAGCACATGAATATTCGCATCGTCCCATCCAACGAGTTTTCCATTCATCCAGATTTTGTCGACTTTTTTTACAGGCACGGTCGTTCCTCTTCGATCTTAGACAGGCACTTGATAGACTGCATACGTTTTGTAACGCTTCCCGGACATCAACTCTGCGCCGCGGTTCATCATCACATTATCCTCCAGCACCCAGCTTGCCTCCCCGTGAAAATATCCATAATCAACGCCGGCTTTTCCAGTGACATAAAACAACGCACCGCCAATACCCGACTTGGCATACTCGGGAAGAACACCCAGAATGATAATCCGCATGAAGTTAATGCGCTTCTTGAACAACAGCATCCGGATGATGGCGGGAATCAAATAACCCTTCTTGTTGTCTTTCAGGATGATGTTGTAATCAGGAAGAGAAAGCGAGAACCCGACGGGCTTTCCTTTCGCTTCCGCAATGATCACGACACGCGAATCAACAATTGCTTTGAGATCCTTGGCAACGTAGTCAAATTCCTCGGGCGTCATCGGCACTTCGCCCCAGTTCGATTCCCATCCTCTGTTGTACAGCTCGCGGATGATCTTCACCTCGTTTTCAAAATCCTTCATATTGATTTGCCGGAACGTCACACCGCTCCGCTGCTTCACCAACTCCGTGACGCGCACGAGCTTCTCCGCAAACACTGTATCGCCATGAACATAGTAAGCGTACAAGTCCTTCAGCTTCGCGAACCCATAACTCTCGATAAGCCGCCTGTAATACTCCGGGTTGTACGTCATGAGAATCGCAGGCGGTTTGTCAAACCCGTCGATCAGAAGTCCGTATTCGTCGTTCACGCTCGGACTTGCCGGGCCGCGCATGGCAGTCACGCCCTGTTTTTTCAGCCAATCCTTCGCGGTATCAAAGAGCAGGTTGGCAACAGACTGATCGTCGATGCACTCAAAAAAACCAAAGAACCCGATATTCTCATGGTGCTCTTTATTGTGGTTGTCGTTGACGATAGCACCGATGCGGCCGACGATTTGACCATCCCGTTCCGCGAGAAACAATTCCATGCGCGCATGTGTGTAGAACGGGTTTTTCTTCTTGTCGATGAGCTTTTTTCGATCCATCAACAGCGGCGGCACCCAGTTTGGGTTATCCTTATAGATAGTCCACTGGAATTTGATGAATGCCTTTTCATCGCGCGAAGTTTTGACAGGCCGGATTGCTACCGAGGTCATGCGAATATCACAATTCGTTGGAGAGCGAATTCACAAGATCGCTTGATGAAGCAGTTACGAAATGAGACCGAGCTTCTTGCCGATGGTTCCGAATGTCTCAAGGATTCTGTCGAGATGCTGATTCTCATGGGTTGCCATGTAACTCGTGCGCATCATCTGCATGCCGTTGGGCACACCCGGACTGATGAAAGCATTGACAAACACACCCGCGTCGAACAGTGCGCGCCAGAAGACGAATGTCTTTGTATCATCGCCGATGATTACGGGAACGATGGCGGTTTGGTTTTCCACAATCGTGAAGCCCATTTGCTTGAAACCCTTGCGCATTTTTTCAGCGTTGGCGATGAGCTGTTGGATGCGTTCGGGTTCTTTTTCAAGAATGTCGAGCGCTGCCAATGCAGCGGCAACGGATGAAGGCGTCGGGCTGGCGCTGAAGATCAGAGCGGGAGAAATGTGTTTGATATAGTTGATGACTGCGCGATCGCCCACCACGTATCCGCCCAGTGATGCGAAAGTTTTGCTGAACGTCCCCATAATAAGATCAACTTCGCGGTCAAGTCCGAAGTGGCTCGCTGTACCGCGTCCGCCTTTTCCAATCACTCCGGTTGAATGGGCATCATCGATCAGAATGCGTGCGTTGTGTTTCTTTGCGGCCGCGACAATAGTCGGCAGGTCCACAATCGTTCCCGATGTACTGAACACGCCATCCGAGACTATTAGCTTCGCGGCTTCATGGGGTAACTTTGAGATAACGCGCTCAAGATCCGCCGCATCGTTATGCTTGTAGCGCACAAAATCCGCAAACGCGCCTTTGGCCATAAGATTGCCGGCGACAATACACGCGTGGTTGTCGCGGTCGGAAACAACGTAATCTCCCTTTTGCACGAGTGTCGGAATAATTCCCTGCGCTGTCTGATACCCGGTGCTGAACAGCAAGCAATCTTCCTTGCCGTAAAACGCCGCGAGACGTTCTTCCAGTTTGATATGGA
>CAZJYO010000312.1:0-2790 GCA_964550275.1 uncultured Chitinophagales bacterium | reverse complement strand
AGGAGGGAGTTGCATCGGATCTGGAGCGCGTCGCTTTGACGGGTTTTCCGGGGCTTCGAAGCGTCGGGACGTACACACCGCCGTTTCGCCCGCTCAATGATGCCGAAAAGAAAGATGTGATCGAACGGATTAATTCTGCCGTTCCGGATTTTCTCTGGGTGGGATTGAGCACGCCGAAACAAGAGTCCTGGGTTCACGAAATGCAATCGAATCTGAAGGCGGGAGTGATTCTTGCCGTCGGCGCGGCGTTTGATTATAACACAGGGAGACTAAAGCGTGCGCCGCGGTGGGTGCAGCAATCCGGATTGGAGTGGGCGTACCGGCTATGGCAGGAACCGGGCCGCCTGTTCAAACGCTACGCGGTCAACAATCCGCGGTTTGCCCTTCTTGCGTTGTTACAGTTCTGCCGGTTGAAAACTTTTTCATATGAGGGAGATAAGTAATCGTGTCAATGAACGTATTGGTGACGGGTGCAGGCGGCTTTATTGGAAGCCATCTTGTTCGGCGGCTCAAGAACGATGGCTGTTTTGTCCGCGGGGTTGATTTGAAATACCCGGAGTTTTCGCGAACAGGGGCCGATGAATTTGTCATCGGCGATCTTCGCGATCAGGAGGTTGTGAGAAGTATTGCGAACAAGCCCTTCGATGAAGTCTATCAGCTTGCCGCGGACATGGGTGGAGCGGGATATATTTTCACCGGCGACCATGACGCGGACGTTATGCACAATTCGGCGACGATCAACGTCAATATGGTAGAACAATGCCGCAAAGCCGGCGTGCGCAAGATGTTCTATTCCTCTTCTGCCTGCATGTATCCGGCGCACAATCAGGAAGATCCCTCGAATCCAAAATGCGCGGAAGACACCGCGTACCCCGCGGCGCCGGATAGCGAGTATGGATGGGAGAAGCTCTTTAGCGAAAGGTTGTACCTTGCGTACAAGCGCAACTATGGTCTCGATGTCCGGGTCGCACGTTTCCATAATATCTTTGGCCCCGAAGGAACATGGAATGGCGGCCGGGAAAAAGCTCCCGCAGCGATTTGCAGAAAGGTGGCTGAAGCGGAGGAGGGCGGCGAAATTCAGATTTGGGGAGATGGAAAGCAGACTCGTTCGTTCCTCTATATTGATGAATGTGTTGAAGCTATGCGCCGGCTCATGAAGGGCTCATTTGTCGGGCCGGTGAATATCGGCTCGGAGGAAATGATTACCATCAATGACCTCGCGCGGATGGCCATGGACATCGCGGGAAAGCGGCTTGCCATCAGAAATGTTCCCGGTCCGACAGGCGTGCGGGGAAGAAACTCCGACAACCGGCTTATCAAGGAAAAACTTGGATGGGCTCCGTCGGCGCTGTTGCGCGATGGAATGCAGCAGACCTACACATGGATCCACAAACAGGTGGTCGAATCGCGTGTAACCTCATAGATGCCTCCCGTTCTTGACGCAAACGGCCCGGAGGCAAGTGTTACGCAGCTGAAAAAAATCTTGATCCTTGCCCAAGTTCCTCCGCCACATCACGGCCAGGCCGTTATGCAAAGCCACCTCGTTTCAGCGTCATGGTCGTGGTGCGCCAAGAAACATATTCCTCTGAATTTCTCCAGTGCCATTGAAGATGTCGGGAAGTTTAAGCTTTCAAAGCTCTTCACGCTCCTGCGCGTTGTGGTTGCTGTTTTGCTTGAACGCGCCAAAGGGCCGATTGACCTCCTTTTCTTCCCTCCTTCCGGACCGCACCGGATTCCCTTTTGGCGTGATGTCATCATTTTGTTGTTGACAAGAAAGGCCGCCCGGAAAATTCTCTTCCAGTTCCACGCGGGAGGGTTCGATCAACTTCCTTCGTTACTTTCCGGCGTTGAACGCTGGCTTGCTTCGCGTGCCTACGGTCATGCTGATACCGCTATCGTTCTCTTGCCCGGACTTGCCCGTGAAGTGGCCTGGATATCTCCAAAGCGTGTTGTCATTGTTCCCAATGGAATCGAAGATCGATGTGGCGTGCCCGTATCGCGGCAGGACGTTGGCGTTGTGACAATACTCTTTGTAGGAACGGTAAGCGGGAAAAAAGGCGTGTTGGACCTTCTGTATGCTTCACAGATTCTTCAAGAAGAGGGCAGGAAGTTTCGCGTTCGTATTGTCGGAGGGTTTTCCTCGATGGTATTTCAACAAGAGGCAACCGCTCTGCGGGAGAAACTCCGGCTTCAGAGCATTGTGGAATTCACGGGTGAAAAGCACGGAGAGGAGAAATGGGAGGAATATCGTGGCGCCGATGTTTTCTGTTTTCCTTCTGTCGAAACGGAGAATGTTCCCGTGGTGCTTCTTGAAGCAATGCAAGCGGCTCTGCCTGTTGTTGCTTCACGATGGAGGTCCATTCCTGATCTCGTGATTCATGGAGAAAACGGATTGCTGTACGCTGCCGCCGATCCACGGGACCTTGCCGCGCAATTGCGCACGCTTCTTGAAGATGCCCGAATGAGAGTCAGCCTCGGGAAAAACGGACGGGTCCGGTATGAGCAAATGTACTCGCTCAATGTTCACCTTGCGGGAATGGAAAAAGCCTTTAGGGAAACTGCCGGTGCGTGAACCCAGGCAAACCCGCAATGTTTTTCGCGAGTCGAATTTATCCATAACACTTCTCGCGAAGGATACGATGTTGTACGGCATCGTCTCGGGACTTTCACGGCTTGCGACACTGCTTCTTGTTCCTATTCTGACGCGGGCGTTGAGCGCGCACGACTACGGTGTTGTAGATACCGCCATGATGCTCTCCAATGTGGCCCTGCTGGTTGCCAACGCCGGCA
>CAZJYO010000311.1:0-2807 GCA_964550275.1 uncultured Chitinophagales bacterium | reverse complement strand
TGATCACTGTTGAGACTTCGCGTCCCCGCTCAAGCGTATCGCGCTGAATGCGGCGCAAAAGCCGTTCGTCATCGTCAGTGTCAACATAAATTTTGATGTCAATCAAATCGCGGATTGCCCTGTCCGCAAGAATCAGAATCCCTTCGACGATCACCAGCTTGCGCGGCGAGACCGTCACCATCAATCCCGACCGCTTGTACGTTTTGTAGTCATAGACGGGTTGTTGAACCGGCATACCCTTGCGAAGTGCAAGCACATGCTCAACAAAAAGTTCCGTATCATACGCGTCAGGGTGATCAAAGTTGATGCTCTCGGCGGGAACGCCTCCGAACATGGAAAGATCTTTGTAGTAGGCGTCGTGTTCCATCAGCGCGACGTTGGATGGTCCGAGCGCGTTGACGATTGCCCGCGTGACCGTTGTTTTACCCGAACTGGAGCCGCCGGCAATACCGACGACAAGTGAAGTAGCTTGCATGATTTTTTCCGTAGGAGAATATAGCGGTTCCAAACCAATGTGCAACTTGGAGGGGCTTGATTAATCAAGCCCCTACGGAGACAACGCGGCGATTTGCTCACCCGTCCGTTTTTAGCTATGTTTTCTCGCCATGTTCACAACGCTTCTTCTCATCCTTGCTTTTGCCTACTTCACCATGATGCTTGTTGTCAGCATCGCGGTGAAGCGCTCGCGCCCTTCGTTTGATCACGATTTCACTCCATCTGTTTCTGTCATCATCGCTGCGCGAAACGAGGAACATCGCATCATGGCATGTCTCGAATCAATCTCGCGCTTGGCGTATCCTGCCGACAAGCTCGAAATTCTTGTCGTCAACGATGAATCAACGGACAACACCGTTGCGCTGGTTGAACGGTATGCCTCGACCAATCCACGCCTCCGGCTTCTGCATTCCTCAAAGGAGTCGGGGTTGCGCGGAAAGGTGAATGCCCTCAACGAGGGCATCAAATCGTCACGCGGGGATATCCTCATGTTCACCGATGCGGATTGTGTTGTCCCGTCAACCTGGGTAAAGGAAACCGTGAAATACTACGCCGATTTCTCCGTGGGACTTGTGGCAGGTTTTACACTTCTGAAGTCGGTAAATCTGTTCGAAAGAGTTCAGGCGCTCGATTGGTTTGCGCAATTCACAATGGCTTCAGGCGCGGTTGCGCTTGGGGTACCGATTACGGCGGTGGGAAACAACCTTTCGGTGCGAAGAACAGCATATGATCGGACCGGAGGTTACGAGCAGATACCATTCAGTGTAACGGAAGACCACGCGTTATTCAAAGCAATCGTTGAATCATCAGGGTTTTCCGTCAGGTTCCCGCTCGAGCGAGGCACGCTTGTGCAAAGTCTGCCGTGCCAGGGCTTGCGGGATTTACTTCACCAGAAGTTGCGATGGTTTTCCGGCGGGATGCACCTTGACGCCTCTGCCATCATAGTTTTCGCGGCTATGTATCTTCTCAAACTCCTACTTGTATTCAACCTGTTTGTGCCTTCATGGGAAGGAACTGTCGCCATACTTCTCTCCATCACAGCCGATGCCCTCCTGGTCTTTCCATCATTGCAGATATTCCGGCGAATGGAACTGCTCGCAACGAGTATTCCGTTTTCCCTGTATCTCATCGGATACATCCTGGTTCTTCCCGTGGTGCTGGTGTTTCGCCGAAAAGTGGTTTGGAAAGGCAGGGAGTTCGCGGGCGATACAACAAAGAAAAAAGCCCCCCGGAATCCGGGAGGCCTGTAAGCTCCGATACAAACTGAAATCACCCTCGCGCGCGCGCGGTAGAAATCCCAAGCCGCTTGAGCTTGTAACGGAATGTTTGCTCCGTCATACCCAGGAACTGTGCCGCTCTTGATTGGTTGAACCCGAATTTTTCAAGCGCTCTCTCCAAGATGCCTTTTTCAATAACGTCGAGCGAGTTGTCCAGAATAAATTCCTGGCCCGTCACAATGTTATTGAGCATCCGGGTCACTTCGCTCTTTTCGTCAAAGAACTCCGAGGGAAGCGAGAACAGTCCGTCTTTGGAGAACAACACGGACTTGTCCACCATCGCCTTCACTTCCCTGATGTTCTCGCGCCAGTCCTGCTTTGAAAGCAGTTCGATGGCGTTGATGTCAATCGTCAGCTCATTCAAGCCCAGCTCATCCGTCAATTGATTCGCAAAGTGTCGTATCAACACGGGAATGTCCTCCCTCCGGTCACGGAGCGGTGCAACATCCACGACTTCCGCCTTGATCATTGCTGACCAGAGATCATCCAGCAGTTTTCTCTTCGCGACGAGCGTTTGCGGGGCGAGCTTCATTGTCAGGATAAACCGCACGTCATGCGTACCAGCGCGCTTGTTCGCGGCAGACAACAATTTGATCTGGTTCCGATAGCTCAGGTCCTCCACGTCTTCGAGGAGAATCGTCTTCCGAACCGGTTCCGAAGCACTGACTTCCTTGAGAAGGTCCACAAGAAATACTTCCAGCTCCTTGTCATCCTTGGAGGGAACATTGATCATCGTGAGCGGTTCGTTGACGCCGGAATGAGCAGCGCTCAGATGATGAATATTCCGGGCAATCGCACTTCTGCCAACGCCAATCTCGCCAACAAGAATTACATCTTTCCGCGTTTTGGATAATGTCTCGATCGTTTCGAGAATGTCGGAAACAAACGGACTCTTCCCCACAATAGGATGAGGAAGATCTTGTTTTACAACCTTCGCATCCGGTGTTGCTTTATGGTCTTGCATTGCCTTCACTAACAATTTCAGTCATGTTTGATGTTGAACGTCAGGCATTCGACGGATTGGCTGCAAACAGA
>CAZJYO010000310.1:0-2829 GCA_964550275.1 uncultured Chitinophagales bacterium | reverse complement strand
CGCGAAGTCTCCAGGAGAAAGCTATGGAATCGCAGGAGCAATAGCAATGCGCAGTTAATGACTTTCCGCGCTTGAAAACAACGGCAAATACACAAGGTTCATGCCGGTACTCTTTCCAGCAGCGTCACGACCTCCACCTCAAACGTCCCAGGAAACATATCGACGGGAACAGCGCGTTTCATTGCATAGCCGCTCCTCTTCCAACGAAGCATTTCGTCCGGCAAACCATCAATGTTGCAAAAAAGATGAACCACGCGTGCGGGCGCGTGCGCCGCGATTTCCTCAATGACATCGTGCGCCGTTCCGTTGCGCGGCGGGTCCAACAACACAAGGTCACCGGGCTTCATGGTTCGCAATGCGTTGCGGGTTGTTTCTTTCGTGAGGTTGACGCACTGGAACCGTGCATTGTTGATTCTCATCTTTCGCGTGTTCTCAATTGCATCGTTGATTGAAGAGCGGGAGCCGTCGAAGCCAAGAACGCGCTGAGCATCTGCCGCGAAACTCAGCGAGAACAAACCGTAACCGCAGTACAAATCGAAGAGTTGTGCATCCGCGTCCGGCCTGAGCATTGTCCGGGCAATATCCACAAGATGCTTTATCGCTGAATGATTCACCTGGGTAAATGACGCGACGGAGTAGGAAAAGCGGCGTTCGCCCAAATCAACGTGTAGGCCGGTTTTTCCATGAATCTTCCGGAGATGTTGTTCCGGTGAGCCGTGCTTTGAGCCGAGGTAGTATTCATCATCGGGTTTTCCTTCAAATAAGAAGACTCCTTTCACTGATGGCACGCGTTCCGTAATGGACTTGGAAAGCGCGCTCACCAGCTTCGGCGTATCGGGGGGTGCTTCGATATTCAGAATGACGAGCTGTTCCTCGTAGTCCCCCTTGATAATCACGTACGAGAGCACTTTTGCGAGCCTTGAGAGGCGCGGTGTGTTAAGCGCTTGTTCGATGTGGGCGTACAGCCGGTTGTGGCCAGTCGGTTCGATAACGCATTCCCCGACACGAACGGGCATGCGTCCACGATCTGTTGGATTGATGAGGGCGAGCTGTATCCCGCGGTTATTGTGGAAGACTTTTCGCTTTGTGACCGTCCGGTACGCGCGACCGTATGGCGATGGTTTCAAGGGGTCACACAACGGTTGCAGGCGGCCCTCTTTCCAAAAACTCGAAAGGGCCTGGTTCTTTACGCGCAGTTCATCGTCGTAATTCAACTGTGCGGCGTTACAGAGGTGACAGACGCGGCCGTTGGAAGTTTGGCACTCTTTTTCAGATAAGACGCGCGGGGGAATCCGTGCGGAAGCAATGGCGGCACGGAGGTGCGCTTCGAAGATTGGCATGATTCAGTTCTTGAACGGCTGGAGCGCTGTGCGCAAACGGGGGAACAACTCCCTGATTGCTGCAAGCGAGACCGCGCCAACGGAGAGCCGGAACCATCCGTCTTCGGAAGTTGTGCCGAATGCCTGGAACGGGACAACTGCCATGCCGGCCGCACTCAACAGGTATCTCCGTATGTCCTCATTGGTGTTGAGTCGTTCACCGGGGCGGAGCGGTTTTCCGTTGAGATGGAATCGCGCACTCAAATAGATCGCACCGGCGGGTGCAATCGCGTCCACCGGAAATCCATCCTTGCGCATACTCATGATTCCGTCATAGAGAACGTCAAGGCGCTCATGCAGTCCTGCCTTGATTTCACGATTGTACGTACGTATAACGTCCGCGGAATCCAGCAATGATGCCGTTGCAATCTGTTCCGCGCGCGGTGCCCACGCGCCGATGTGACTTACGATGCTCATCATCTTGGCAATGACATCCTGCGGTCCGACAGTCCATCCCACACGGACGCCCGTCGCGGCAAATGCCTTTGAAATGCCATCCACAAAAACCGTATAGCGTGCCATTTCCGGTCGCAGGCTTACCGGATTCTCATGCACAGTAGACCCGAAGGTCAGGAGCCAATACACATGGTCGTACATGAGGTAGAGTGGATGCTTGTCGTTTCGTCTCTTGTTCTCTTCCAGCACGAGGTCACAGATCTCCGCCAGACCTTCTTTCGTGAAGGTTGTCCCCGTGGGGTTTAGCGGCGAGTTCAATGCAAGCAACCGCGCATCGCGGATATCATCCTTTAAGAGCGAAGCTGTTGGCAGAAACGCGGTTTCGTGGTTACACACAACGGGCCTTTGTTCTGCACCAACAATGTGGCAGTAATGGTTGTTGTTCCAGGATGGGACGGGATACACAACAATGTCACCGGGATCAACCAACGCCATGTACGTGGCGCAAATGCCGGGACGCGACCCTCCCGTAACAAACACGGATTCAAGCGGGTAATGCAATCCGAGCCATTCGTTATAGAAATGGAGAATTGACTTCCGCAAAGCCAGCATGCCATCAGAGGGAGGGTAATTGGTTTCCCCGGAGGTGTACGCTTTTTTGATTTGCTCCTCAAGAAATGCCGGGATGCGAAACTCCGCCGGACTGAAATCGCCAACAGTCAAGTTGCACACCGGAATTCCTTCAGATTGCATCCCACGGATTTCCGTGGCGATCTTCAGAATTTCAGACCCGATGAGATAATGAGCCATCGTGGAGACGCGGCCGTTTTCCGACATAGTTGCTGGCGGGGCGTCCGGATGTCGATGCATGATCATTGTCTTTCGAATTGGTGATCAATACAAGACGAGTATACAAAAAACCAGCCAAAGAAACACCGCAAGACGCCACTCACAAGGACTGTCAGCGGGCTTGATGTGTCGATCAAGCGAACATGAATGCGAGTCAGAAGCAAATGTGATTCCCGCGACTGCAAAAAGATTCCCAGAACTTAGA
>CAZJYO010000309.1:0-2832 GCA_964550275.1 uncultured Chitinophagales bacterium | reverse complement strand
AACCGGGTCACGAGCGATATCAACGCTTTTGCCGTGGGCGCACTCAACGGAGCCAACCTTGTTATTGCCGGGTTCAGCAGTCGCGGTCCTTCTGCCTGCGATACGACCATCATCAAGCCGGAGGTTTCGGCGCCGGGCGCAAGCGTGCGCTCGACGTATGCGAACGGCGGGTTTGGAACACTCAGCGGCACGTCCATGGCGGCACCGCATGTTGCGGGCGCCGTTGCCCTTCTACGCCAGGTTGATCCGGATGCGGAAGTTGATGCAATCAAGTTTGCGTTATTGAATACCGCAACCGATCTCGGTCCGGCAGGTGAGGACAATGCATACGGCAAAGGTATTATCAATATTCTCAGAGCGGCTGAGGCGCTCACGCCGCGCGGACTGTTCGGCACGGTAACATTCAACGGCTCTCCTCTGTCTGGCGCGACGGTGACAATCCCAAATGCGCCGCAAGTGCGGACTACAGACTCCACCGGCGCGTACGCGCACCGTCCGCTCCGCGATTCCATCAGCATTGTTGTGAGAAAGTTCGGCTATGCCGATACAACAATCTCTGTGGTGGTTCTGCCTCACATCGCCGAAACCGTTGACGTTGCAATGAGTCTTCTTCCGCTTGTTTCCATCTCCGGCGCGATCAAAGACAGCTTGACACAATACGGCATCGCCGGCTCAACACTCGATTTCTACAAAAGCGACGATGCATCCGGAAGCCCGACATACTCCACTACAACAAATTCGAGCGGTACATACGCTGTTAATGCCATGGTGGGAACATACCGCGTAGTCGTCCGGCCGCCGGCACCCTACGTTGGCAGGGTCGAAATGCCGTCGTTTGTTCTCGGAAGTTCAGGGGGTACGTTGAATTTCGCCGTGTTGCACGCACAGGTCATCCTTGTTGATGACGACGCCGGCTTGGCGTATGATACCATGTATGCCCGTTCAATCGAAAGCACGCTTCAACTTCGCCTTCGGACAATTCCCTCAACCCAGCTTGAGAGCACGATGGCAGCGTTCGCCATTCCTCCGGTGGTGGTGTGGTTCACGGCAAACGACAGCATTGATGCGTTGGACTCCAATGAGCGCCTCGCCATCGTCCGCCTGCTCAACAACAGCGGCAGATTGATCCTCACCGGACAAAACATCGCGCAATTTTCACCACCGGGCGATACGCTTCTTGCGGGCATGCTGGGCATTCAATACACCGGACTCACCACGTCGTTCAATGTGCGTGGGTTCGCCGGGGACGTCATTGGTAACGGGTTGACCTATTCATTGCTCGGCGGCGCGAACAACCAGGTCTCGAAGGACAATCTCTCGATCCTTGCAGGCAGTTCGGGCGTACCGACGGGCACGTTGTACTACCTCAGCGGAACGGATTCAAATAATCTTGCAGGTATTCGCATCACGGGTCCTTCAAACCAATGGGCTGTTTCATACTTCGGTTTTGGATTGGAGGGAATGCTTTCTGCCCGGCGCGATACACTCCTTGCGCGCAGTCTGCGCTTCTTCGATCAGATCTTTGTCAACGTGCGCGAGCCGCTGCCGGCAGGTGTTCCGCAGGAATTCGTTCTCGAACAAAACTATCCCAACCCGTTCAATCCTTCCACGGTGATTCGTTACGGACTTCCATCAACGGGCAACGTCTCGCTCGGTATTTTTGATATTCTCGGACGTGAGATTGTCCGGCTTGTGGATGATGTTCAGAATGCGGGCTTCCATGAAGTTACATGGAACGGCAAGAGCGCAGATGGAGGAATGATATCGAGCGGAGTGTATCTCTACAGATTGACAGCGGGAGATTTCACCGCCACGAAAAAACTCTTGCTGATGAAATAGTTCATAGTGTAACGTGAGGTAAAACAAAAGACGTCCGTGAACAACGGGCGTTTTCTTTTCAGTTGCTTGTCAACCCTTGCAGGTATCCCTCTCCCGCTCCTGACTTCAGCCTAACCTCCCGAACTCTTGCATCCACACGTTTGCGCGAATCCCGCCAAGAGAATTAGGCGTTCAAAGACCCATCAGCAAAATCTCAGATTTTCTGCAAATTTTGCCAATGTCTACATGCTCTTAAGGAACTTCCAGTGGGGTGCAACAGAGAGATTCTCTCTTTCCCAACACGCGGGAAGATAGGGCAGTCTGAAAAAAAGTCGACAGCCCTTGACCTTTTCAGGGGAATGATATATATTAAATCGTCTAAATCGTCTATATCACCTTAAACGTCCAATTGCTAAACATGACAGCTCAACAGGTTGTTTCCACAATGCAGGTAGCCAAAATGCTCAATGTCGCCGAAACTACGATAAAGCGATGGGCTGATGAGGAAGTAATTCATTGTGTCCGCACCGCCGGGGGACACAGAAAGTTCAGATTAAGAGACGTCATCCAATTTGCTGAAGCAAACGGTTATGTGCTGACGGGGACAGAGCCCCCGCCGATGACACAGCATCAGTTGGATCAGTTGGAACTCGGACTTCGACGCCGCGACTACGGACGGATCGCGGAGATCTTTCGCGAGGAGGCGCTCCAGGCAGATCGACAAGGCCTGCTGACCCTGTTGCTCTTCCTGTATAAGGACCATATCCCGTATTCGGTGATCATAGATGAGATCATTCGCCCGGCATTTATCGCGATCGGCATTCAGTGGGAACAAGGGGCGCTTGAGGTCTCACGGGAACATGCCGCCTCACAGGCTGTTACTGAATCCCTCATACTTTTTGTATCAGAGATTCATCGCAAGAAGGCCAACGGGCTCACCGCCGTCTGCGCATGCCCCGAGGGTGAACTACACGAAACCGGTTTGCGCAGTTTAGCCTATGCCCTCGAATGTGA
>CAZJYO010000308.1:0-2857 GCA_964550275.1 uncultured Chitinophagales bacterium | reverse complement strand
GAGACTCAGCTGGCTCCTTCCCGTAATGGGAACAGTCCGGCAAGACGAAACAAGACCGCTGAAAAGCAAAACGGCGAGAATAATCTTCATCTTCATGGAAATTCCGGAAACTTGTTCAACAATATGGTCAGGCCGAGGCGGCTTTCTTGCCTTTAATCATACGATAGACCCACAGAATCAGAATTGCGCCGAGGGTTGAAGCAATGAACTGCGCCCCCTCGCCTTCGCCGTACCAACCGATCATCTGTCCGAGGAATGTTGCAACAACGGAACCGCCGATTCCCAGCATGGTTGTGATGATGAAACCGCCGCCGTCTTTTCCCGGCATGATGAACTTGGCGAGTGCGCCAACAATCGCTCCTATGATGATGGTCCAAATGATACCCATAACGAGCTCCTTTCAAGGATGTTGTGGATGATGACGTCTGCCGAAGAGCAGTTTGCCTGCAACCCGGTAGACAAACACGCAGAGAAGAATCAACACGACGAGCGTCAGCAACGGCATGAGAAGCGCGAGCAGTGACGTAAACGCGGAACCGATCAGTTCAAAGGTTGCAATCACAGGATTCCCAAGGCCAAGAGTGGTTACCGTTGATTTGAGCCGGAGAAGACTTGTGGCGCCTTGAATCAACCCAGCCGCACCGCCTCCACCGATCAGAGCAAGTATCCACTTCATCAATGGATCAATATCGCCGAAGACAGAAAAGCTCGTGATGACGCCTGCAACCACGGCGGTGGGCGTTGCAACGGTATCCATTGCGTTATCAAACCAGGGAATGTAATAAGCGGCAACTTCAAACACGGTGGCTGTGGCAAAGGCAATCATCGCGGGAAGTGTTCCGATCCATTCGAAGCCGGTGGAAAGGTTCACCCATCCGAAGAACGAAGCAAGACTGAGTGCCAGCAACGGAACAAAAACTCTGAATCCACAAGCGGCGCTGAGTCCGATGCCGAGGGCTATGGAAACAAATGCGTCCATCCGTTTTAGATTTACACTCTGACTTTGAAGACCATTTTGGTCAACGGATTTTGCGAGGACATCGGGGCATGGGCATCATCGGGAAAGAAGACGCCGAACATTCCGGGTTGAAGCGTGACAACAACATCCGATTCGTCCTCGTAGAGAACATAGTCATTTTCTTCGTCGTATGCCTTGCTGATGTGCTGACAACTTGCGAGCGGTTTCCACCCAATGTCAAAGCTTCCGGCGAGGGCGAGCTGGATGTCAATGTATTTCCGATGCGCTTCGAGCTTCGGCGGTTTTGGCGGCTCCCCATCGGTGCGGCTGACGATTGCATAGAGGTCTTTGCCACTTAGTTCTGTTGTACCTGAAGCCGGTTCAGGGTTCGCTGCTATGAATGCAAATGCTTGGGCAAACAGCGGATGCGTGTTGAAATACTTTGATGCATTCTCAATGGTATCGATGATCATCGGTTCATCCTTGGCCGATTCGGAAAAGAACTTTCATGGAACTGAACTCATCCCTGCCTGACCCCAAACGAGTTCTTTGGATCGGCAGGCAGGCCCGGCCCTTCTCTTTGAAAGAGAAGGGTGGATAGGTGGATTGGGGGTGAGTTCTGATGAAGATATCGACACCTCCTTAAAACCCAAAACCAAATCCTGCAAGAAAGAAAAGTCCGTCTTTTGAATTCGCAAGTGACAGCGCGATGGTATTTTCAGGTGCGAGCGGCGCGATAGAAATTCCTCCGCCAGCATCAACATGCCATCCGCCCGGCGATGACTCATTTACCCATACACGGCCTGCATCGCTGAAGACAAATAAGCCAATATGCGCGGGCACGATGAGCTTCATTCTAAAGAGTGAAAAGCGGAGTTCCGCACTTCCGTACGCCGATGCATCCCCGGCGAAGCGTTCCCTGTTAAACCCGCGCAATGTTCCAAGTCCGCCAATGAATGCAGACTCATAAAACGGAAAATCGCCGAGAACTTTTTCGGCGCCGATCTGCGCGGCAATCGTTGCCCACGAAACTGGCTCGAGCGTTCCATACAACCTCAGGTTCCCGCTGAATCTTTGAAAAGGGCTTTCCTTCTCAAACAGATATGCCCGGGTTCCGGCTTCCAGATTGAGAAACACGCCATTCAGGGTCGCAGTGTGCCTGTCGCGCGAATCAATCCCAACACTCACTGTTGCTCCTGCGAAGGACTTGTCGGCTCCATACACGCTCAGACTGTCGGAGGAAAAGTAGCGATCCTCCTGTTCCCTTCCGTGCGTGCTTTGAAAAAAACCACCGACGCCAACACTGACAAGATCGGAGACCTTGTATTTCAATTTCGGATAGAAGAGATACTCGATGAGCGCCACGCGGTAGAACCGTTCCTCTTCAAGATTTTCATCGCGGAATGAGTCGTTGCCATAGCCGTAGAAACTGCGCACTTCAAGCGCGGATGCGCGAATAATATTCTCCAGCGAAAGCCGCTCTGAGATTGCCGGGTACAATGTTGTGTATTCGAGTTTGAATGCGCCGGTCTTGAGCGCGACACCACCCGCGATCTGCATCCGGAAGACGTAGGGCATTCTCCGGAATCCAAACTTGTAAATAATCGGGCCGCCGCCGATCAGGAGCCCGTCTTCAGGGGTAATACCGAACATCACGGACGGGCGAACATCCACGCCGAAATCCCGCGGCGGTTCATAAACCTGCTGTTCCTCTTCCTGGGCAACTGCGATAGTCCACGGTTGGCAGAGAAAACACATCACTGAATAAAAAGCAAACCATCTCCACACGAGCTTCATTCGCTTGGCAGGGCTGGTTCCTGAAGGCGACCATCCGGTGTAACGACGAACTCCTTCTTTCCTCCTCCCATGTCATGCGGGGCAATCTTCATTGCATTGTAA
>CAZJYO010000307.1:0-2868 GCA_964550275.1 uncultured Chitinophagales bacterium | reverse complement strand
GTCAACTTTGACGCGCCGGATGTGTATCACCTGTACTTCGGCGATGAAACAGGAAGACCGGGTACGATCATGACGTTCTTTCCTTTCCCTGATGCAGCGCGCGGGACAAAAGGGCCGGGAGAAATTAATGCTGTGGCATTTTCTGTGAAACCGGAATCGATGCCATTCTGGAAAAAGCGCCTGAACATTTTTGAATCCAAATCCCGATGTGGTGAAGAAGTGATAGCGACAGAAGACCCGGACGGCATGACGATAGAACTCATTGCTCGTGCGAACAGCGGCAGTTCAACGTGGTGGAACGGTTCGCCGGTTGATGCCGCGAACGCTGTCCTTGGATTTCACGGAGTGACAATGATTGAATCTTCATCGACAGTGACGAAGCAATTCCTCACGGAAATAATGGGATTCAAGCCCGGAGGAAGCGAGAGCCAGCGGGACCGGTTTGTCGTGGGAACTGGAAATGATGCGGCTTTCATTGACATCGTTGAAGACGCAAAAGGAACGGAGGGTTGGCAAGGAGCCGGTTCTGTTCATCATATTGCATGGCGTGTTGCTGATGATGAGCAACAAAAGGAATGGCGCCAGCAGTTGTTCACGAATGGAATTCCCGTAACGCCTGTTCAGGACCGCAACTATTTTCACTCGATTTATTTCCGTGAACCGGGTGGGGTGTTGTTTGAAATCGCAACCGACCTTCCGGGTTTTCTCATAGATGAAGATATCAAGTCACTTGGGTCCGAGTTGAAGCTTCCGCAGTGGATCGAACCGAGACGCGAGAGCTTGCTGCGGATTCTCCCTCCGGTGAAAAATGTATTTCAAGGCGCAAAGCAATGACAGACACCTATGTTATACCGGATGGCGCGGATATCGGCCATGTGCATCTCAAGGTTTCCAGTATTGAGCGTGCGCTTTCGTTTTATCATGGCGTTCTCGGATTCAAGATTGTCGGGCGCTTCGGCGATCGCGCGGCGTTCATTGCGGCTGGCGGTTATCACCATCATATCGGATTGAATACATGGGAAAGCAAGAACGGACCTCCGCCGGCTCCCGGAACCACGGGATTGTATCATCTTGCCGTTCGTTATCCTGACGCTAAATCACTTGGGGTTGCTGTCAAGCGAGTGATTGAATCGGGGATTCCGCTTGCAGGCGCTTCCGATCATGGCGTGAGTTGGTCCGTGTATTTGCATGACAGCGACGGCAACGGTGTTGAACTGACGTGCGATGTCCCGAAAGAGAAATGGCCTCGTACGGAAACAGGCGACATCGAGTTGTATATGAGCAGGCCTCTGGATTTGGAAGCATTGCTGGCGGACGCATCATGAGCGCAAAGTTCGTTTCGATTGACCCTCATACAATATCTTCGCGGGAAGCGAACCGGTTGTTTCTCAGTGCAGTTGTTCCGCGTCCTATTGCATGGGTTTCCAGCTTGGGTGCTGATGGCACGACGAACCTTGCGCCATTCTCATTTTTTATGGCCGTGGCATCGCACCCGCCCGTCATTGCTATTTCGATTGGACAGAAGAAAGGCAAGCCGAAGGATTCACTTCGCAACCTCACTGAGACGGGCGAGTTCGTTTGTCACCTTGTGGACGAATCCCTTGCGGAGTCGATGAATGAAACTTCCATCGATGTCGAATATGGCGTGAACGAGTTTGATATTGCACGGCTGTTGCCGGTTCCGGGCGACATTGTAAAAGCAAAACGCATTTGTGTCGCGCCTGTGGCGATGGAAGGGAAGGTCATCCAAATTGTTCCGGTAACAAATGTTGCCACGACTCTCGTTTTAGGAGAGATCGTCCGCTACCACATTCGTGAGGACTTGCTGACTGCGGAGAAACTGATTAACGCCGGAAAGCTTGGACCAATTACGCGGCTTGGCGGCGAGGAATACGGGGCGCTTGGCCGCGTGTTCAGCATGAAGCGGCCTTCGGTGGAACCCAAAAAGGCGAGTGATAATAAGGAAGGATGAAAAGTCAACATCTCAGTTTGGCAGCTCGGCGAACGACCGAGACGGTCGTTCTACTGCCTATGTGAGTGGGGTCAGCCCTGCCTGCAGCAGGCAGGCGTCTCGGCTGACCTATAGACATCAAACTAAGACACTGCCGAATTTCTTATTCCGGCGTGATCGGTTTGTTTTGATCTGCCGGTGGACGGATGAGCCACACCTTTGACATCGCCCAGCTCACGGTAATGCCAACGAGACAACCAAACACGACTTCCACTATTTTGTTTAATCCCTGACCGAATCCAGCGGCGGCAGTGCCTTGTGTTAGACTAGCTGCAATCACGACCGCGGCGGTAATTGGCGCCTGCATCCACATGGTTTTTACCCGGACAACATAGGAAGAGATCATGACAGTGGCGAAGAGTGCCAGCGGTAAAACCCATGTGTTCGCGCCGGCGAACAGAAGAAAAACAAGCCCTATGGCACAACCCACTAACACGTTGATCAGACGCGATAAGAACATGTGTTTCGCTTGGGCAAGTTCCGGCTCCGACGCTGCAAGCATTGAAGCGATGCCCCAAATCGGATTGGTGTTTGCGACGAATGTGAGGCCATACCACACAATCGCCGAACCAATGGCGACGTTAATTGCAAACCGCCAACCAAGTAAGTGGCTGTAGGAAAGGCCGCGGCGCTCCAGCAGAGCTTCTGCTTTTCGACTGGCAGAATCTATTCGCGGGCTTCGTTGTTTCATTATGCTACCTTGTTTTGAGTTGCAGGGAGTTTCTCGATTTACTTCGCCGATACAGGATTGACAGTCAACTGCAAGTAAACATATAGTACTTAAGGCCCAAAGTAAAGTACCCATCTCGTTGAAACCAAGAGAAAGTGAAGACTGATGGATAGGAACCTAAAGACTG
>CAZJYO010000306.1:572-2895 GCA_964550275.1 uncultured Chitinophagales bacterium | reverse complement strand
TCCAATACACTCACGCTCTGCAAACCGGTATGAAATAATTGGAATGAAGGCATAACACAAGAGGGAATAGGGAATCACCAACGCAAACACTCCAATAGCATAGATTCCGGTGAATATTCCTGCGGCTTCCTGCTGGCCTGAGATTTCTCCTACAACTGCCATGACAAAGAGTGGAATGTACAGAAGAATAATCGGCAGGGAATAGATGAGATACACCATGCAAAACTTGAAACCGACAACAAGCTTCCCTCCGATATCGTCCCACTCGGGCAAAAGCGGCTCTTCCTGTCTCATAACGCGTTGCGTCACCCGTACATAATATCCTGCGAGAATAAAGAAACCGACAAGGAACAGGCACAGCACCATGAAGACAGCGCCAAGCGCAAACTTGGAGAGCCAGTCTTTATCCTTGAATGGAAATGAAAACGCGTCGCCGAGATTGTCCATGAGCAGACCTCTTTGTTGTCAGAGTTGTTCAAACGTACACAAATGCGCGAGGAGATTCAACTCGTTGACTTTACAGGAGGTTATGGGTATATTTGATCCACACATGATTCTGTTTGACGGGGCTGTAGCTCAGCTGGGAGAGCGCGTGAATGGCATTCACGAGGTCAGGGGTTCGATCCCCCTCAGCTCCACTTGCATCGTTGTTGATTTCCTTCCTTATGAAACACTCCGGTATCTAGAACTCCCATGAAACTTCTGTTTTCTTACGTCAAGCAACAGCGGAAGTACGTTCTGCTTGCGCTGGTTCTTGCCGCCATCAACCAGATCTTCTCGTTGCTGGATCCGCTCGTGTTCCGGTTCATCATTGATGAATACGCGATTCAATACGATAAGTACACGCAATCGGAGTTCTTTCGAGGGGTCGGGTTACTTCTCGCCGCGGCCGTGGGAGTTGCATTTGTCTCAAGGGTTGCGAAGAACTTCCAGGATTATTTCATCAATGTGATTACCCAGCGGCTCGGCGCGCAGATTTATTCCGACGGCTTGCGCCACTCGCTTCAGTTGCCGTACCAGGTGTTTGAAGACCAGCGAAGCGGAGAAACACTGGGGAAACTCCAAAAGGTAAGGACCGATGCGGAACGCCTCATCTCGGTTTCCATCAATGTTCTTTTCACAACGTTCGTCGGCGTTGTGTTCGTCATGATCTATGCATTTACCGTTCACTGGTTGATAGCGCCGGTCTATTTTTCGACGGTTCCGCTTCTCATATGGTTGAGTTCAACCCTCAGCAAAAAAATCAAAGTGGTACAGAAGGCAATCGTTGCAGAAACGACAGCACTTGCCGGTTCAACCACCGAATCGTTGAGGAACATTGAGCTGGTCAAGAGTCTTGGACTTGCTCAGCAGGAGATCGAGAGGTTGAACTCCACAACAGGAAAGATTCTCAAGCTTGAATTGAAGAAAGTGCGCTACTTGCGCGGCCTGAGTTTCATTCAGGGAACGGCGGTCAACGCGTTGCGTACGGGCATCCTCGGGTTGATGCTCTATCTGATTTTTCTTCAGGAGATTTCGTTCGGACAGTTCTTCTCTCTGTGGATATACTCGTTCTTTGTCTTTGGCCCGTTGCAGGAATTGGGTAACGTCATCAATGTGTACCGTGAAGCCGAAGTTTCGCTGAAGAACTTTGAAGACATCCTGAATACGCCGCGCGAAACCAGTCCTTCACGTCCTGCCGCTCTCTCGGCAGTGCAATCGCTCGCGTTCGAGAATGTAAGCTTCAAACATCTGTCCGGGTTACGTAATGCGCTCACCGATATTTCGTTTTCTGTTGAGCGGGGAAGGACTGTCGCGTTTGTCGGTCCTTCCGGTTCAGGCAAAACGACACTCGTGAAGCTTCTCGTAGGGTTGTACCGTCCGCTGAGCGGGCGGATTCTTTACAACGGCATTCATGCGGAACAGATCAATCTGGACGAACTCCGTGAACAGATAGGATTCGTCACGCAGGATACGCAGTTATTCTCCGGAACCATTCGAGAGAATCTCCTCTTTGTCCGGCCTGATGCCACCGACGAAGCATGCTTTGAGGTGCTGAAGAAATCAGCCTGCGGAAGTCTGCTCGCACGTGCCGACCAGGGACTGGATACGGTTATCGGTGAAGGCGGGGTGAAGGTTTCGGGCGGAGAGAAACAGCGTCTTTCTATTGCGCGCGCCCTTTTGCGAACACCAAGAATATTGGTGTTTGATGAGGCAACATCATCGTTGGATTCCCTGACAGAAGAGGAAATCAGCAAGACCATCCGTGAGATCTCTTCAGGCAGCGATTTGATGACCATTCTGATAGCGCACCGCCTTTCGACCGTGATGCATGCCGACACCA
>CAZJYO010000306.1:0-562 GCA_964550275.1 uncultured Chitinophagales bacterium | reverse complement strand
GTATTACGCAATGTGGCGTCAACAGGTGGGCGAGAGTACCATTGATGATGGCGTGGAGTGAGTTGGCGGGCCAGACCGCTTTGCAGGTTCGCTTTGTGACGATGCTCGTTTCGGGGGGATGAAAACAGAATCAAGTGGTGACTTTGGTCAATTGTGAACCAATCACCAACTCTCGTCCCGTTGATTTCTGAGTTTCTAATGGTTAGTTTTAAGCGGGTTCCAATCTGTTGGCCCGAAGGGGGATTGCACGGTTTCAATTCCTTCCCTGATATGAGAGTGCAGTGGGAAACTCTCGTATCTCCCTGACTCAACATATACTCCTCTGCATTTTCGTTGCGCGAGAACCATAGCGTTTCGGATTGAAATCTTTATTCTCAACTCATCATTACATCATTCACTTCTTTATGGAGTAATCCTATGAAGCTTTTCACTCATTTGTCGAGAAGCGTTGCGGTGCTTGCCGTGGTTCTCATGGCAATGACCGGCAACCTCTTCGCCGACGGCGATGAAACACTTGGTCCGCCATCAGTTGTTCTTGCGCCGGGCTCGGGCTACGTTGCGG
>CAZJYO010000305.1:0-2923 GCA_964550275.1 uncultured Chitinophagales bacterium | reverse complement strand
ACTTACCGGGAACGTTGAACCGCGGTTGTCCGGCGCGATTCATCCCTTCTCCGTTACAGATGCAACCGTGCGTGATTTCTCCGTCGCGGCTTTTGGCGTTGTTTCCGGTCGCTACAAGTTTCTCGTCTCGTATGTGCAAGGCCCGCCGACAACAGGCAAAGTGTACGTCACCTCTGTTGAGTACAACGGACTGTATGACCCGTGGATCTCCGCGACAAGCACCAATGTTTCCGGCGAGTACACCTGGATGACGGATTGCGCCCGGTCTTCCATTACCGGCGCGAATTCCAGAATCTTCATCGCGTGGGACGCCAAATGTTCCTCCGACCGGCTGGAATGGAGTCCGTCAATGTCTCAAACCCTCGTTCGTCATGCACTGGTGCGCGAATGGAACGGCGCATCATGGACGCCGGTGCGCGAGTTTAATCATCCGGGACACGAAGGCAGTGCACCGGTCGTTGGCGTGGATCTGCGTTCGGGAATCAACAAGGTGAATGTGGTATGGCAATGCGCAACGCACGTTGCGCGCGCTTCAAGGCCCTTCACAGGAACAACATGGAGCACTATCAGCAGTCTCGGGCAGGGTTTCGCGCCGAACACATCCGGTGTTGTGACGCTCTCCAATGAAAAAACCTGGGGGGCATGGGCGGCCGGCTCCAACGCGCCCTACGCAGTTTCTCTGCAACCACTCGATGACATCATCGTCCCCGACGGCGAAGTTGACCGCGTCGCCGAGGTTGATTTCCAGGAACCGGAGCAAAGCCTGGTTCCGGGAGTCACCGGAACAGTGATGGTCCGCGCTGCAAAGTTCGAGCTCGTCAGAGGAACCACGCGCACACAACTGGCCTTCCGTCCGGATAATGGAGATTTTTCAGACTGGCTGGAAACCGGAGCGTTCGGAGTTCCTATCGGTACGGATTCGATCGTCGGTTCGGTGGTTGTCTCGTTGCGGGATTTCACCATCGCCGACCCCCGCGCACCGCTTTCAACACCTGTTCTTGCGGTTGCAATTCAGGCGCAGGGACAGACGTACGGAATTCGAACCCTCACCCTACGCGATCTTGCCCGCATCGGAAGCGCAGATACTGTTCTTCGCTATCGCCACGCCGCGCCTGCAAGGGCATTATGGGGCAAGAGCATCCAGATCAAACAACGCGTCTATGGACAAGAGCAAGGGTTGGCGCCTCGCTGGAGTGAAATCGTTTCGCCCGATGCAGCTTCCGGTCAGAATAATTCCGCGGAGGGACAGGATGAGCGGTTCTCGATCCCTGTTTCTTACGCATTGCATCAAAACTATCCCAATCCGTTCAACCCCTCCACACAAATGCGCTTCGACCTTCCCAAAGCGGGACATGTTTCTCTCGCCATCTATAATATGCTTGGCCAGCGCATTTCAACGCTTGTCGAGTCTCACACTGAAGCCGGAGTCCACACTGTTCAATGGAACGGCACCGCGGAAAGCGGAGATGGCGTTGCAAGCGGCGTGTATCTTGCACGTCTTGTTGCAACAAACCCCGAAGGAGAAGCCGTATTCACGGCAACACAAAAACTCGTGTTGATGAAGTAGGGAAAGGATACATCGTGCAAACAGCGGGGCGGTCGCCATGGCCGCCCTAGCTGTATTTTTAGGCAACCTCGCGGGCGAAGATCCAGCTGAAGGAATGTCTGCCCTCGAGCAGACCTCGTGTGGCAAGCGCGTGATATCGCTGGGCGAGAGTGCAAAGGTATTCCCTCGCCTGTTCAGCAGCGTGCGAAAGACCGTTCAGATTCTCGATCTTCCAGTGACGGACAAGGTCCGCAATAATCTCAGCGTAATCCTTCACTGTATAGACCCCGATCCTCTGTGCAACCTTCGAATACTTATCGAAAAGCTGGCGATCTTCGCCATCATACATCGCCGCCGCAGGCATAACGACCTTTCGCTTCATCATGGTGGCGAAGGATTGCATCGCTCCAAGGGGATCAATCTCAAATATCTTCGTCATGAACAATTTGTAGGCGGCTTCATGCCTCGCTTCGTCTCCCGCGATCAATCCGCAAATGGTGTGCAGGGTGTCTTCGCCTTCCTTCTTTGCAAGGGTTGCCACATTTCTGTGCGATATTTTTGTTGCGCGTTCCTGAAAAGACGTATAGATGAATCCGAGGTAAGGATCATTCTCCGTCCGGGCATTGAATCCGTCCCGAAGGAGATAGTGTATTGTGCGTTCGACCGCACGCATGTCCACCCGACCGGAAAGAAACAAATAGCGATTGAGCAGATCGCCATGCCGGTTTTCCTCCGCCGTCCATCCCCTGCTCCACACTGCCCATGGGCTTTCACTCATCCCCGATTCATCAGTCACGCCATGCAGACGGTTCAACCATGTTTGATACGAAGGAAGCGCCTCTTCTGTCACCATATCGCCGACAAGAACGACCAGCACCGCATCTGATAGAACTCGCGCCCGCGCCTGGAACTCTGTGATCTGCTCATGAAAATCCTCGCGCGCAGGATCCGGCAGGAAATCACTTGGCTGCCAGCTTTCTTCAACGGGCTTGAGCAGTGAACCAATGGAATCTCCGACAAAATCCTCCATGCTCTTGATAACTTCAAAGCGCGACGACGTAACTTCCACCTGGCCGTTACCTGACATTGCAGCACCTTCCGTTCTTTCTTATGTAAGGGTGTGGGGGGCGCGCACCGACATGGCGACACTCCGTGAAATGGACGTTCATTGATTTTCCGAAGAATCGGATGTCGGGGCAACGATGCATTGGATAGGTTATTTAACGTAAGGCAATCTCTGTTCGATTCCTAAGGAAATCGACAACGGGTAGTGTCTCAGTTTGGTACCTATCGGTCAGCCGAGACGCCTGCATGCTGCAGGCAGGGCTGACCCACCACATATGCAGTAGAACGACCGCCCGCCTGCCAAGAGATGCG
>CAZJYO010000304.1:0-2925 GCA_964550275.1 uncultured Chitinophagales bacterium | reverse complement strand
CAAACCCCATGAACTGATCCTGGGAAAACTCATTCCCTTCATCTTCATCGGATTTGTTGACGTCATGATAGTCCTCGCCATCGCGCGTTTCTGGTTCGGAGTTCCGCTTCTTGGCAATCTCGGTTTGTTGTTTGCGCTCAGCGGGCTCTTCATTCTGACAACGCTTGGTCTCGGATTGTTCATTTCCACCATTGCCCGTTCCCAACAGCAAGCCATGCTCATAGCGCAGTTTTTTTTCCTCATGCCGTTCATGTTCCTCTCGGGGTTTGCCTTCCCGATTCATAACATGCCGGAACCGATCCAATATCTCACCTATGTGATCCCCCTCAGGTATTTTCTTGAGATCATCAGGGGAATCTTTCTCAAGGGATCAACGCTTGCAAATCTCTGGCCTCAAGCTGTTGCGCTTGCGTTGTTCGGCGCCGGGATCTTCACTCTCAGCGTGATGCGGTTTCGGAAAAAACTGGGCTGAGAGAAACAATCGAAAGGCCACCCGCTCACAGCGAATGGCCTTTCGTCTCTCTCACTGCGCAACGGCAGCGACAGCCTCGTCGATCGCCTGGCGGAATTGCTCGATGCTCTCGCCGAAGACTCGCAGCGTTGTGCGCTTCTTTTCCTCGCCTTTCAGCGACGATTCACAAATACTCAGGTACTTGTGTCCGTTCTTCGCCTCCTTCACATCCACGAAGTACGTGGTGTTACCGGCCCGGACGAGCGTCGAATATATTGCGTTGTTGGTTGTCATGGTTGTTACTCCTTGAATAATGTTGATGAGTTTTTCGGGCAATCGTTCCGACTCTTCGCTTTCCGGTTTGCACCTTGTGTCTTCATTGTCGATTGTTGCCTCACATACTAAAGAACGTATCCCGGTAACAACCGGACCGCCGCATTGCGCTTCTTCATTGAAATCTCTATTATTACGGCAACATTTTCGCCTTTCCTTCCATCAACTGATGATTCGGGCCTACTTCCGACATTCAAATTGTTTGGTACTTTTCATTCCACTCCTGGGTCTTTTTTTCCAAGGGTGCGGCCTCATTTCGATCAATCTTGAACCGCCGGGTGAATCGGGGATCAGGAAGACCGTTGTAAAAGATTCTGTTCCGGACAATGCTGATTCTGTAACTGTCATTGCGGGACCCGAATATGCTGCCGGAAGTTTTCATCGGTGGCTGTGGGGAGATCACTATAGGTCGGAATGGACGGCTCCATTTGCGGTTCCGGTTCTGGATTTGGAAACGTTCGCCGATGGGCTGACACCTGTAAAGCGGGGCGGGGGGTATCAGACCAAATCGTTGCGCTTCAAAGGGAACAATGGAAAACTCTACGCTTTTCGATCCATCAACAAAGACCCGACCAAGGCGCTTCCACCCGAACTGCGTGAAACGTTTGCCGGAGGCGTTATCCAGGATCAGATCAGCTCTTCGCATCCCGCTGCCCCGTTGGTGGTTGATGTTCTCGCGGATGCGCTTGGCGTGCTTCATCCCAAACCCATGATATGCATTCTTCCCGACGATGAACGGTTGAAGGAATTCCGCGGCGACTTCGCGGGCATCCTCGGGATACTCGAAGACTATCCCGCAGACGGACCCGACGGAGCTGCCGGATTTGCCGGTTCAAAGAAAATTGTCAACACGCTTGATCTCTTTGATGAACTGGAAAAGAACAGCGAAGATCGTGTGAACTCTCAAGCGTATCTTACGGCCAGGTTGCTCGATGTGCTTGTCGGCGATTGGGACCGTCACATTGACCAGTGGCGCTGGGCAAAGTTTGAGGACAATGGTACTGATGTTTGGTATCCCATACCACGCGATCGTGATCAGGCATTTGCAAAACTGGATGGCGTGTTTCCTTCGCTTGGCAGGAAAGCAATAACGCAGGTGGAAGGATTTGATGAGGAGTACCCGAAGATCGCGGATCTTACATACTCGGGTCGTAACACGGACAGGCGGTTCCTTGCGGATCTTGACCGCGGCGAGTGGGAGAAAATTGCAGCAAGCATGATGAAGACTCTTTCGGACTCTCTGATTGATGTTTCCCTCGGCAGGATTCCGGAGCCGCTGAGCGCAGACAACAACTGGATTGCGTCGAATCTGAAGACGAGGCGCGACAATCTTTCTCTGGCAGCGGTTGAGTTCTATTCAGGGCTTGCTGAATACATTGATCTTCACCTGAGTGACAAGGACGAAATGGTCACCGTTGACCGGGTTGATGAGAACACGACCATCGTGCGTGCTTACAGAATCGATAAGGAATCGCGCAAACCAAAAAATGATCCTGTGTTCAGTCGAACATTTCTTACACATGAAACGACCGAGATCCGGATTTACCTGCATGGAGGTGATGACAAAGCGGTTGTCGCCGGCAACGTTGATGACGGTATCGTTGTGAGAATTATCGGCGGCGGAGGCGATGACGTCCTGGTGGACACTTCCGAAGTGAAGGGGTCGTTATGGGGTTTCCTGCCAATTTCGGTTTCGCGCACGGCAACATATTTTTATGATGACAAAGGGAAGAATGCGCTCACTCCCGGAGCGAGTACCCGTATCGATACAGATTCTCATACCACTACACTGCGTGCTTCGCAACAGTATTAACCTTGGAGACAACGTGAAAATTGTTTATGCCGGAATGTTCTTCGCTTTGTTTTTTGTCTCGTGTTCCAGTCAAGAGGCGGTCGAGCAAGAACAATCGACAAGACCGCTTACGGTTATCGCGATCGGTGATGTGGGGAAACCGGGCTCGGACCTCAGGGCGAACGCCAACCTTCTCGCAAACATGCAGACGGGGAAACATGACGGCGGCAAGTTCGACGCGATGATTTTCCTCGGCGATAATTTCTACAACACCGGACTCAACGTCCCTGTCAATGATGTGGAGGATATGGTGAGGGATGTTCTCGGTCCGTTCAAGATTCCGCTTGAG
>CAZJYO010000303.1:0-2962 GCA_964550275.1 uncultured Chitinophagales bacterium | reverse complement strand
TTCATCAAGGACTATACCTGGGGCGATGCTGACCTTGACGCGACAATCTCATGTACCATCAGTATTTTCGTCAGAGAAAGAATCAGCGAGAACAGATACTCGGCACAGGTATTCATTGGCAGTCAGCGCCCTATCTACAATAGCGAGCAAAGCACTGCGATGACCAGATTATTCGATGAAGAATGGGAATTCAACTACATCAAAAACCGGCCCATCAGTCACAACCTCCATGTCTTTGACGACCTGTCCAGTTTTCTGGATTTTTACATGTACCTGATTCTTGGTTTCGATTACGATTCATACGAACCCACGGGCGGCACGCAGTGGTTCCAGAAATCATCCGAGGTTGCCAGTCTGGGAAGGTCCACCGGCATCAAGGGCTGGGACCTCAAGACCACATCTTACAGCCGGACAACATTCATCGAAGAAATCCTTACGCCGAAGATGACGCAGGCACGACGGGCCGTGTACCGCTATCATTTCTGGGGACTTGATTCGTTAAACGCGAACAAACCAAGGGCATTGCAGAATATTCTAGGTTCACTGGAATCCATCGGGAGGATTCGCAAGGATGTCGATTCACGCAATCTCTACATCAAATCCTTCTTTGAAGCGAAGTACATGGAAATCGCGCAGCTGTTTCAAGACTATCCTGATCCGAACGTGTACATCAAACTTTCCGCCATCGACCCGACACATCAATCCACGTACGAAGAGTACCGAACCAGGAAGAAACAGTAACTACTTTCCGGCGGGCATTCCTTCTTCTGAAACAAACGTGATGCTTTCGATGCGGTCGCCGACTTGCAGTTGATCTACAACTCCCATCCCTACATTCACCTTCCCGAAGATCGTATAGCGTCCGTCAAGATGCGGTTGCTTTGAATGAGTCACAAAGAACTGGCATCCTTCCGTATCCTTCCCTGAACTCGCGACACCTACAAACCCGCGGTCGTATGTTGCAAATCCAAACTCGGACCGAATCGCGAATCCCGGTCCGCCCCAACCGTCACCGCGCGGATCCCCTCCCTGCACAACAAAGTTCGGAACGACGCGATGAAAGTTCAGGCCGGTGTAGAATTTATTTCTGATCAGGGACGCAAACGTCACGCAGGTCAACGGGGCCTCATCGGGAATGAGCCGCATGGTGAACTCGCCTCTGGTTGTTTGGACACGTACCTCGGGGTGGGTGCGCAGCCATTCCCACAATACCCAATCATGATTTGTGTGAAGCGCTTCCGCATGTCCGCTCACTTTGTCTTTGTATGATTGGCCGGTGATTTTTTCAAGAGCGGACGCGGCAGCGTCGCCGACGGTTTTTGCCGGATCCTTCAAACGCGACAGAAGAATATCTGTTGAGGCCGGATCTTTCAACGACCCAAGAGCGCTGATGATTGCAACCATAGGTTCAACGTCGTCCGGCGATTGAAGTCTGGCCAAGGCATTGACAAGTTTTGACGTTGAACTCCTCTCTGCATATGCGGAATCCGCAAGACCGTCAGCGGCAACCGTGAGAACAGCCATATCCCGCGAATCAAGAGCGCTTTGAAGAATCCGACGCCCTTTTGCAATGATCTCCGGTGAGGTCGGTTGTGTTTTGCAGGAGCTGATGACAGATTCAAGGGCGATACGCTGTTCATGCACATCGGTCGGATTCGCCAGCGAGAACAACTCTTCACGAGCGGCGTGCGTCGGTATCCATCCCAATGACTCAACGAATGCGGCCGAAGCGATGTTGGTTTGGACATATTGTCGATGAAGATACTCGTGATATGCGTGGCCGCCAATTTTCGCAAGAGCAACAGCCGCCGATTTCTTTTGCCGCGATGATGGAGTCGAACTCTCGAGAACACCTTTCAGCAAAGCAGCCAAGGGCGATTTCAAAGCGGAGTCAATGGACATCGCTTGCAGTGTCGCCATTGCCTGGAGGGACACATGTTCATTCCGATCCTCAACAAGTCGCATACTCAGGTCAATCGCTTCCGGCGTGAAGGGCGGCTTCGCATTGCCCAGCGCTCGCGCGACGTTCACGCGAACGCGCCAATCAAGATCTGTCATCAACTCTCTTACCTTTGCCTGTGCTTCCGGCTGATCCAACACTTTCCCGAGTGCTGAAGCAATGAACATGTTGACATTGGCATCCTTGCTTTGCACGGCGCAAATTGCTGAAGTATGTTTCTCAAGAAGCGCTGTGTCATTGATGCGCATCAGCGCGTACGCAGCTTTCCACCGGTCAGTACCTGTGGACTGTCCAAGCATACTCACTGCGCCCGAGGTTGCCTCCGCACTTTTGATCCCCCGATAAGCGTACCGGCCAATACTCAGCACAATTTCGTTCCCCAATACCCCCGGACTTCCCTTCTGCAGTTGTTGCACCAAAGCAGAAAGACTTGCGGCATCACCTGTTTTTCCAAGTGCTTCAATGATTCTCATTGACACAAATTCCTCTGATTCAAGAGATAGCCGCGCGAGAAGGGCGTCTGAAACACTTCGCCGGTTCACACTGTCAATGACAGGATGAAGTTGGCCAAGGGCGAGTGCAGCAGCTTCACGAACATCCGGTTCGCTGTCCACAAGCAACGCAGTCAGTTTTGAAGTATGTCCCGGCTCTTGCACCGAGGCCGCGGCAAGGGCGGCGCGAGACCGGACAGCCGGATCATGGCTGTCAAAGAACATACCCAGCCCGGCGGCGTCACGCGTATCCTGGGCAACAAGGATTTCGCGCAGAGGAGTTTGCCCCAACAAAGCCGGTTGGAGAACTCCAAAGAGAGCAACGACCGAAATGGCGACATGTGTACACAACGGTTTCATTTCTTTTTCCTGTTCGTGGAATTTGCACCAAGAATTAAAAAGCCGGACTCAGTTGCTTTTACCCAGTATCCCTTGGACGGGCGAATCGATGCAACAGTACATCCATGCTGAATCGTCCGCCACGGTTGTGCCTCGGTTCCGGGGTGAGAGT
>CAZJYO010000302.1:0-2985 GCA_964550275.1 uncultured Chitinophagales bacterium | reverse complement strand
TGAAGCCGGATACGTCCCTGCAGATGATTGCCGTGGAGGATATCGGGAAGTACGGGCTCTGGGCGTTCCAGAACCAGGAGAAGTTGAATGGTCGTGCGTTCGATATCGCGGGCGATTCGCTCACCATGCCGCAAACCGCCCGGGCACTCAGCGCGTCCTCCGGAAGGAAGATTGAATTCATTCCAGTCCCCATTGAAGAAGTCCGCAAGATGAGCGAGGACTATGCCCTTATGCTGGAGTGGTTTGACCGCGTCGGGTACGACGTTAACATCCCTGCGGTTGCAAAAGAAACCGGCATCAAGCCGACCCCTTTCGCGCAATGGGCTCCTCAAGTCAAGTGGTGATGTAGAATTCCAGATTAATGGAATAAAGCCCCGGCCGGATGATGGCTGGGGCTTTGTGCTTCAATACACGACACTGATTGGTACATTGGAGACGGGGAACTGCTTTTCCTGGCAACTTTCATTCTCCTCCAGCCGTAACACCACCATCTCTGTCCACGAAAAATGCCAAGGAATTGCTATGAAGCTCTCCATTATTGCGATGCTCGCCATTGTTGTTCATTCATCCCTTCCAGCCCAGCAAGTCGCAGATACGCTTTTCAGTCCCAACGTAGGGGTTCCCGCATACAAGGAAAATGCGGGGCCAATCGTGTTACTCGATGAGGCGCATTACAATTTTCACACTGCAAGCGGAAGGTATCTGGCTTTTGCCAGGCTGCTCAGAAAAGATGGTTATGTCGTTCAACCAAATGCCACCCGGTTCACGCGTGCAGAGTTGGACAAAGCGAAGATTTTAGTAATTGCGAACGCTCTTGCCAGAGAAAATGAAAACGACTGGGTGCTTCCTACACCTTCCGCGTTTGATTCTTCCGAGATCGCAGCAGTGAAGGAATGGGTACACGACGGAGGATCGCTTCTCCTCATTGCCGATCATATGCCTTTTCCCGGTGCAGCCGGAGAACTGGCGGCGCAGTTTGGTGTGCTGATGGGCAACGGGTTTGCGATGATTGACGGCGGGAATGATGGGCGGATCGCGTATTCGAAGAGCGCGGGCTCACTTGCAGATCATCCGGTGACGCGTGGACGCAACAAGGATGAACGGGTGGATTCCATAGTGGCATTTACAGGCCAGGCATTCAGACTGGAGGGAAAGGGCGCTCCACTTATGATGCTCGGACGCAATGTTGTTCTTCTTTTGCCGCAAGTGGCGTGGCAATTCTCGAAACTCACGCCGGCGATTTCGGCGTCGGGAATGTATCAGGGGGCAACGGTACAATTTGGGAAAGGCCGGGTTGCAGTGTTTGGCGAGGCCGCAATGTTTTCAGCCCAGGTTGCAGGTCCTAACAGGGTACCGATAGGAATGAACGATCCATCAGCGCCACAAAACCCCCGGTTTCTTTTGAACGTCATGCACTGGCTGAGCGGGCTGTTGTAATGCGCTCGCCATCGATTTCTGCACGGCGAGTCTGAAGTACCGGAATTCCCCACCACGGGTACTTCTTGCATCATCCCAAAATCTTTGTTGTGATTTCAAGCGGCGTTTCAGGTTTATTCACGGGCATCAATTTTGTGGCTATTTCCCTGTAGTCACAACAAGGGGGGAATATGCTTCGAAACACGTTGGTTGCTCTAGTGATTGGTCTTCTGTTCATCGTTGGTTCCGAGAGTTCTTTGAGCCAGGCAAGCAAACGTCTCGGCGACCGCGCACCGAAATCCGATCCTCAAAAGGATGCCTGGAACCAGGTTGACAAGATCAACCGCGAAACGGATGGCACGAAATCACGCAACGCGCAGGCGCGCAAAGCGGGCAAACTCGACGAGAAGAAATACACCGGCGGAAAGGTAACGAAGCGCCACGTCCTGCCTTCGACGCCAAAGAAGCCGCGGAAACAAGAGCAAGCGTCACTCACGCGCTAACGTTCTTCAAGCAGTGGAGATCATCTTCCTCCGGTAGTGTGGTACTGGCGCGCAGTGCAATGAGGCACGCGCGCCTCACTTTTTCTGCGAAGCGAGTTCTCATTTCTGACAAACCGGCCAGGAATTGGTCAACCGGACGCGCTAATTCCTTCAATAACCCGCATTCCGTGTAGTAACAAGTCGGGGGAATGGGGTGGCATATCTTTTGTCCAATAACCCGGCATTCGGAAAGCCCATCCAGCCGACCCACCGTTTAACCCCCCTCATCGGCGTGCACCCATGGGTGCAGATGCGCAATAGAACCGGAGACTGTCCCCGCAGAAAAGCAGAAGGAGCCCCACATGTATCCTGCACTTACCAACATAAAGAGAACAATCCTCGTGATTCTCGCTTTCACCGCGACATCCGTCGCACAATGGGACAGGCAAAGTCCCGTTCCAACTCATCTCGATATCAGAGGCGTCGGTTCACCAACATCTTCGCACGTGTTTGTTGCGACCGACGATAACTCGTTTGACGACGGTGGCTCCCTTTTCGAATCAACGGATGGCGGATCCACATGGACACAACGCAATGTCCCCCAGAGCCTGTCGAACCCGATGAACGGAATCTTCTTTCTCAACAACCAGAATGGTTGGGTATTCGGCAACGAAAACTACAGGACTACCGATGGGGGAACAACATGGACGGCGCTTCCATTTCTCGGCTCAACGTACTTCATGGAATTTTACACACCGGCATTCGGACTGGCGTCCGGCAACTTCGATCACTTTGTTAGTCACGACAGTGGCACATCGTGGGTTGAGTCGCCGAATAGAATTGTAGCATTTGATTTCATTGATGCACTGACCGGACTCGGCGTTGGTGACAGCGGCATCTACAGGACAACGGATGGCGGCGCGACGTTCACGCAAGTTCATTCCGGATCGGGAAGCGCAATAGCGTTTCTTTCAAACACCGGCGCAGTTGCAATTGTTGACAGCGCATTTGTCTTCTCTACCGACGGCGGCGTTACGTGGAGTGTTGGCTCACCCGCGATAGGAAAGACAGAGTTGAAAGCGATTTC
>CAZJYO010000301.1:0-3000 GCA_964550275.1 uncultured Chitinophagales bacterium | reverse complement strand
AAACCCCTGATCGAGCTTGGGCACATCTACATCGCCCAGCCGCCGCTCTTCAAAGTGAAGAAGGGCAAACAGGAGTTCTACGCGTACGACGAAGACGAGCGCAAAGAAATCATTCAGCGTCTGCAAAGCGAGAAAAAGAAATCGGAGAAGGCCGAGGACAAGGAAGAAGAGGGGGCGGAAGCACCCGAAGAAGGCGCACAGGTCCTGGGCAACATTGTTATCAGCCGGTTCAAGGGTCTTGGAGAAATGAATCCCGAGCAGCTGTGGGGAACGACCATGAACCCCGACACACGCACCCTTCTGCAGGTGTCCATCGAAAACGCTGCCGATGCAGACCGAACGTTTTCCACGCTAATGGGCGACGAGGTTGAGCCGCGCCGTGAGTTTATAGAAAAGAATGCAAAGTACGTCCGCAATTTGGATGTCTAGTACGTGGTGAAGAACCCGCACATCCTCGAAGCCGTTGAACTCAAGTATGCACGCGAGCATCCGCTCACTCTTGAACAGAGGTTTGATCTGTTTCAATGGATGTATGAACTGGCGAAGGATATGGGCCATTTCGATTCTGATCGCGGAGGGCGGCCGTCTCAAGACAATATTGCATTGGCAAAGATTCTGAATGCGCAAATACAACCACCTTCTGGCAGGCATAGCAAGGGCGCTTGACGCCGCGGGCCTGCCGTACATGGTGATCGGCGGACAAGCTGTGTTAGTGTACGGCGAGCCGAGGTTTACGCGTGATATTGATATCACCCTCGGTGTCGATATTGACAGACTGGAAGACCTGAAAACTGTTTGCCGGACACTTTCCCTTGTGCCAAAGGTGAGCGATGTTGAAGCTCTGGTGAAGCAAACCAACGTCTATCCGGTTGTGGAGACCGCGACGAATATTGCAGTGGATTTCATTTTTTCATTCTCACCCTTTGAGCGCGGCGCAATGGAACGGGTCAACAAAATGACGGTCGATGAAACACCGGTATGTTACGCTTCGATCGAGGACATGATTATTCTGAAGATTGCCGCCGGAAGGCCGCTGGATCTGGAAGATGCGAAGGGGATGATGAACGCTCATGCAGAGGTTGACGACAAGTACATTCGAACGTGGCTTGCCGCGTTATCGGTTGCTGTCGGGGCTGATCTCACCGGGCGCTACGTGGCGATCGCGCGGACTACCGGACGTGAACCATCATGAAGAAAAAAGAAAACCGCTGGCCGCGGACCAAAGAAGCACAAGATATTCATTCTAGCGCTTGAAAAAGACGATCCGGATAGGGAGCTGGAGTTTGAAATTGATTTTCCATTGTCGCTCACCGAGGCACAACGGTATGAAATCATGGACCGGCTCGTAAAAGAGGGGGGAGAGCGTCGAAAACGCGCGGACAGCAAGCGAGACCGGCGTTCATTGCTCGATCTCATTAACACAGATACACGCTTTCTCAAAAGAGTACGAAAGAAACAACAAGGTAAATAATGGCAACACTGAACGAAAAAATACTTCCTGTTGATATTGAAGATGAAATGCGCGGCTCGTACATCGACTACTCGATGTCGGTTATCGTTGCGCGCGCACTGCCTGATGTACGAGACGGACTAAAGCCTGTCCACCGCCGGGTGTTATTCGGCATGCAGGAACTCGGACTTGCGGCAAACCGGCCCTACAAAAAATCCGCGCGCATCGTGGGCGAGGTGCTCGGCAAGTATCACCCGCACGGCGACTCGGCCGTGTATGATACGATGGTCCGCATGGCGCAGGACTTTTCCATGCGCTATCCGCTTGTGGATGGCCAGGGGAACTTTGGTTCTGTTGATGGCGATTCGCCGGCGGCCATGCGTTACACCGAAGCGCGTCTCTCCCGCATTTCAGAAGAAATTCTCCGCGATCTCGACAAGAACACCGTTGACTTCGTTCCCAACTTTGATGATACACTCACCGAGCCATCGGTGATGCCTGCAATGGTGCCGAACCTTCTCGTGAACGGCACGAGCGGCATCGCGGTAGGTATGGCGACGAACATTCCTCCGCACAATCTTACGGAAGTGATTGATGGATGCCTTGCCTACATCAAGGATGAAACGATCACCAGTGAAAAGCTGATGAAGCTCGTGAAAGCCCCGGACTTCCCGACGGGCGGCATCATCTACGGCTATGACGGCGTTCGAGAGGCATATACAACAGGCCGCGGCAGAATTACCGTGCGGGCGAAGGCGAACATTGAGACAGGCAAGGGGGACCGCCAAAGTATTATCGTTTCCGAAATTCCCTATCAGGTGAACAAGGCATCGCTGATTGAACGCATCGCCGATATGGTGAATGAGAAGAAGCTGGAAGATATCTCGGATATCAGAGATGAATCCGACCGCGACGGGTTGCGCATCGTGATCGAGTTGAAGCGGGATGCCAACGCGCAGGTTATTCTCAACAACCTGTACAAGCACACTCAGATGGAGACAACCTTCGGCGTTATCATGCTTGCGCTGGTCGAGGGACGTCCGCAGGTTCTGCAGTTGCGGGACATGATTCAGAAATTCATCGAGCACCGCAATGTCGTTGTTGTTCGCCGCTCCAAGTTTGAGCTGGATGAGGCCGAGAAGCGCGCACACATCCTTGAGGGCTACATCATCGCGCTGGACAACATTGACGCGATTATCAAGCTGATCAAGGCATCGAAGGATGTTGAGACCGCGAAGACCGGTCTCATGAAAAAGTTCAAGCTCTCGGAGATTCAAGCCAAAGCGATTCTGGATATGCGTCTCCAGCGCCTTACCGGACTGGAACGCAAGAAGATCGAGGACGAATACCGCGAAGTCATCAAGCTGATTGAGAAACTCAAGGCGATTCTTAAGAGCAAGCAGTTGCAGATGGAGATCATCAAAGAAGAATTGCTCGGCATCAAGGAAAAGTACGGCGACGAGCGTCGCACAGAGATCGTCATGAAGGCCGAAGAGTTCAGTATTGAGGATATGATTGCAGACACGACGAGATCAATAAGAACCTTTAAA
>CAZJYO010000300.1:0-3010 GCA_964550275.1 uncultured Chitinophagales bacterium | reverse complement strand
AAAAGCGGAAGAGACACAAGATGGCAACACACAAGCGGAAGAAGCGTCTGCGGAAGATGCGTCACAAGAAGAAGTAACACCGCAATTGCATTCGCCCGTGTGTTGTTCATTCATCCCCTCTCTTGCATAGTGTTGAAGGAGAGGGGACGGGCTGAAATTGTTGATTTTAAGAGGTGAACTTCATAACATAATCCAAGCACTTTTCTCATTGTTGAATTGTTGGTTGAGGCGGAGTCATGTCACAAAACAACGGAATGATCAAGGGATTGCTCATCGGCCTGATAGCGGGTGGAGCAATCGGATCGGTGCTTGCCCTGCTGTATGCACCGAAAAGCGGCAAGGAGTTGCGCGCAGATTTGAAGGAACGCGCTGATGATTTTCTCGGGGACGCAGAAGCGTATATGAAGTCCGCACGGTCAAAAGCCACACAGATTGTCACCGATGCAAAAGAACGGTCCGACCAGTTGATGGGTGACGCGCAACGCCGGGCCAATTCGTTGATGGAAGATGCCGACCGGATCATTTCCGGCGTCAAGCAAAAGACGGCCGCAGCCGTTGACGAAGGGACAAAACTCAAGAACGCGGTCAAGGCAGGAGTGGAAGCGTTCAACGACGAACGGCAACGTTCCTAAACCCTTTCCGGGGAGACCTCATGGATATCATCCTCACGATAACTCTGATCATTGCTTTGGTCGCGCTGTCTGCGGTGTGCATCTATCTTATTCTTGTGCTGATCAGGGTGCGTGATATTCTGAATAATGTAGAGAAAGACTTGAAAGAAGTGACCGCGCGCGCGATTCCCGTGCTTGATAACATGGAATTCATCACCGCGCGTGTAAAGAGCATTACGGAAAACATTGATGATCAAGTGATGATCGTCCGTGATTCCATCGGTTCCGTCAAAGAGATTGCCGATAATATTGTTGCATTGGAGCGAAAGGTCCAGGACCGTATCGAGGGGCCGATCCTGGATACCGTGGCGTTTGTTGCCGCACTGTTCAAGGGAATGCGAACGTTTGTGGACCGCGTCCGGGCATAACCTGCCCGCACTCCCCTTCTGCTTTTCCGCGTTCCCTGACTCACACTCAAACTTCTAAGCACAAAACGTGCTTCCCGTGTTCATCCAACGAAAAACGCGGAGGTTTATCCTGTCATGAAAGAATACACATCAGACCGCATTCGCAATGTCAGTCTCATTGGACATGGTGGCTCAGGCAAGACCTCCATGTCAGAGGCCATGTTGTTTTCCGCCGGCGCGACAACACGCCTCGGCCGGGTTGAAGAAGGCGCAACCCTTTCCGACTACCACCCGGATGAAATCGAGCGCCAGATTTCCATCAATTCGTCCCTCTTGTTTTGTGACTGGAAGGGGACGAAGATCAATATTCTTGATACGCCCGGTTACACGGACTTTACCGGCGAAGTAAAGTCATCACTGCGGGTGACGGACACCGCGGTTGTTTTGCTGAAGGCGGTTGAAGGCGTTGAAGTGGGAACCGAGATTGTCGGCCGCTATACGAATGAACTGCGCAACGCCGTCGTCTTTGTTGTGAATAAACTGGACCACGAGAACGCCGACTTCGACAAGGTGATGCGGCAAGCCCATGAGTTGATCACCCATGATGTTGTGGCAGTGCAGTTTCCCCTGAAGCAGGGAACCGGCTTCGACAGCATTGTTGACGTCATCAGGATGAAGGTGCTGAAGTTCACACCGAACGGCAACGGGAAGTACGCCGAACAGGATATTCCCCAGGATGTTCGCCCGAAGGCCGAAGAACGCCGGCAGCAATTGCTGGAACTCATAGCGGAGACCGATGAACGATTGTTGAACAAATATCTCGAGCAGGGAAATCTCACCGATGATGAACTGAAGACGGGATTGCGCGCGGGTATTCTCCAGCGAAAAGTGTTTCCTCTTCTTTGTGCTTCATCCACGTTGAACGTGGGTGTTTCCAGTTTGATGGATTTTCTCGCGGATTTCTGTCCGGCTCCGACTGAAACCGGCGTGCTTACAGGACACGCTCCCGGCGCCAACAATGGCGCGGATATTTCAGTGAAGCAGGATGCCGGAGGCCCGCCGTCTCTCTTCGTGTTCAAAACTGTGTCAGAGTCTCATGTTGGAGAATTGTCCTTCTTCCGCGTGTGTTCGGGAACGATCTCCCCCGGTATGGATATGATCAACGAATCCAACGGAAAACCCGAGCGCCTTGCCCAGCTCTTTCTGATGAATGGCAAAGAGCGCAAAGAAGCAGCCCGCCTTGCGGCAGGCGACATCGGGGCTGTGGTAAAGCTTAAGGATACACACACAAACAATACGCTCAGCAGTAAGGCGTTTCCCATTGTTTACGCGCCGATCGTTTTTCCCGACCCCGTGTTTCATGCCGCTATTCTTCCCAAGGCAAAAGGCGATGAGGAGAAAATGTCGACGGGCCTGCACTCACTCCACCAGGAAGATCCGACATTTCTCTTTCGCGTTGATCCTGAATTGCATCAGACCATCATCAGCGGGCAGGGCGAACTCCACCTTGACATCGTGGTGAAACGGTTGAAGCAAAAATACAATGTGGATGTCGACCTTGTTGAACCGCGTGTACCGTATCGTGAGACGATCAAAGCGGTGGTGAAAGATGCGGAGTACAAACACAAAAAGCAGACGGGCGGTCACGGCCAGTATGGACATGTGCATCTGCGATTGGAGCCGCTCAAGCGTGGACAAGGATTTGAATTTGTGGATGAGGTAGTCGGTGGTGTTGTTCCCGGAAAGTTCATACCGGCGGTTGAGAAGGGAATTGCTGAGACCCTGAAAGAGGGCGTCCTTGCCGGCTACCCCGTGGTGGATATCCGTGTCGTGCTGCATTACGGATCATACCATGACGTTGATTCCTCGGAAATGGCATTCAAGATTGCGGGTTCACAAGCGTTCAAAAAAGGGTTTCTCGAAGCTCGTCCTGTTCTTCTGGAGCCCATTCATAATATTGAAGTGAAAGTACCTGAAGAAACCATGGGTGAC
>CAZJYO010000299.1:0-3029 GCA_964550275.1 uncultured Chitinophagales bacterium | reverse complement strand
ACCGGAACCCGCCTTGATCAACCGTTATCATTCTACAACTACACCGGTTCGACGCTCAACATTTCGCTTGTCGAATCAACAGCCATATCATCCGCTGCTATTGAAACAGCATCATCCCTTCCGATTCCTTTCTTGTCATTGATTTCCAACATAAAGCACGACGGGCGGTCGCGTACACCGGTCAGCCCTGGTGAATCACCTTTCGTGTTTGCCACCGCAGTAACTGACCCGCCAGGCGATAATATCCTTGGCGGCGCTGATGTGTTGGAGATTCTGTATCAAACGCGGAGTACAATCTTCGGACCCGTGCTTGACCTGCGCGTACGACTCGAAAACCCGGATTCCAATGTTGCCGGACTCATCTCGCTGGACACGGACCAGGATTTCGCTACGGGCATCTGGCCGGCACCGTGGGGATTCGGACCGCGCGGGCGCGAACTCGGAGCAGAGTTTGAGGTTCTTGTTGATGCCACCGGCTTGATCGCCGATTCACTCGGCCTGGGAAATATTCCAATTGCCGTTGTGCTGAGAACCACTGATACATCGCTGGTGTATTTCCCCATTGTTCCTGTCATCAGCCACGACAGCATCATGACAATTACCGTGAGCGGGATTCCTTTCGGTCCTCTCGGCATTAATGATGGCGATCAGAACATCAACGTCGGCTGTGTCTTTGCACGTCTTGACTTCGATGCGCCATTCCCGGATTTCGGGCCGGACATTTCACACGGTATCATTGGCAATGAAGCGGGTGTCTCATGGTTAACCGAAAGCACAACTTCATTTTCGATTCCGGCCGGCGATTCTGCCGTTGTGGATCTCTCCGTTCTGGCGGCGACACCCGGCGGAACATATCACGCTTTCTTGAAAGTGATCCCTGCGGGGCAACCACTGCAGGTTCTCCCCGTCACCATGAATGTCACTGCGCTCGGCGCCCCCGAAATTCATCTTGGCATCTCATCGCTTTCAGACACACTCGCGCAGGGTGACAGCGCTGATGCTCAACTTGAGATTTCCAACTTGGGAACCATCGATCTTGTGTGGGGGATTCTCGACACGGCTGAAACCCAATGGATGACCGTTTCTCCGACATTGGGTCTTGTTTCAACGGGATCGTCAGAACACGCAACTATCACGCTGCGAACCTCCGACCTATCTCCCGGAACCTATTCCGCTACACTTCTTGTCGTGAGCAACGACCCGGCGGCAAACATGACTCCGTTTCCGGTGACAATTCATGTTGGCCCCAGCACTTCTGTCGGCGAGAAATCCGGCTCGCTCCCAACGACATTTGCATTGTATCAGAATTATCCCAATCCCTTCAACCCTGAAACCTCAATACAATTTGACCTTCCGGCAGCAACAAATGTCGAAATAGCCCTTTTTGATGTTCTCGGCAAAAGAATTCTTGAAATTACCAAAGGTGCCTATCCGGCGGGAAATCATCGCGTTTCCCTCAAAGCCGGCCACCTTCCAAGCGGAGTCTATTTTTACCAGCTGCATGCCGGTGCTTTTCACCAACAAAGAAAAATGGTGCTCATCAGGTAGTCTTTGTGATTCGATAATTTCTTTTTGGCGAAATCTTGCAGAACGGCTCGTTTTTTCGTATGTTTAGTGGCTAGTATTTTACTTTGTCCGGCGAAGGTTTATCCCCTCTGCTGCACGACGAATTGTAATCCCGAGTCCAGCTTCACAACCTTTGATACTCCTCGTACATGAGTAGCAACCTGAAGGTTTTTTCTGGTCGTTCCTCCCAATCGCTTGCAGTGAAGATTGCGCACGCGATAGGAGAACCGATTGGCCGCTGTGAGATTAAGACCTTCAGCGACGGTGAGCTTTGGGTAAAGTACAGCGATAATATTCGCGGCAGTGATGTTTTCATCATTCAATCGACAAATCCACCGGCGGAAAACCTGATGGAGTTGTTGATTATGATTGACGCCGCCAAACGCGCTTCGGCGCGCAAGGTTGCAGCGGTAATTCCGTATTTCGGGTACGCACGACAGGACCGCAAGGATCAGCCCCGTGTTTCCATCACGGCAAAGCTTGTGGCGAACCTCATTACGGAAGCGGGAGCGGATCGCATCATCACAATGGATTTGCACGCACCGCAGATTCAGGGTTTCTTCGACATACCGGTGGATCACTTGTACTCCTCCGCCGTGCTCGTGAAGCATTTTAAAAAGCTTAAAGTGCCGCGGCTGGCGGTGGCATCGCCCGATGTCGGGGGCATCAAGATGGCACGCGCATATGCAAAGCGACTTGAAGCGGATCTTATTGTCATCGATAAACGCCGCCCGCGACAAAATGAGGCCGAGGTGATGAACATCATCGGCGAGGTGAAGGGCAAGAATATCCTGATCGTGGATGATCTCGTGGATACCGCCGGTACGATGTGCAACGCTGTAAAGGCCCTGCAGGATGCAGGAGCAAAAGATGTGTACGCCGCATGTACGCATGCGGTGTTTTCAGGTTCAGCGTTGGAAAAAGTCGAGCGCTCGAACATCAAAAAGATAGTCGTCACGGATACCCTGCCTCTCGCAAGGCCGTCGCGTAAAGTTCATGTGGAATCCGTAGCAACGCTGTTTTCCGAAGCCATGAAAAGAACATTTAAACATATGTCCATCAGCTCGTTGTTTGATGTTGACAAGGGTTAACCGCAATTGTATTTGAGGAGATGCTCCAATGTCTGAAATAGTATTGAACGCCGAAATCCGCCAGCACACCGGCAAGCGGTCAAAGCTTGTGCGTAAAGCGGGCAATGTTCCGGGTGTGTTTTATGCGCACGGCCAGAAAAATGTTTCCATCGAGGTCGCGCGGCTTCATCTTGATCCGCTTATTCACACCGCGGAGACACACATCATTGACCTTCGCTTGAAGGACGGCGAACAAAAAAAATGCATTCTTCGCGATGTCCAGTTTGATCCCGTAACCGACATCGCCGTGCATTTCGATCTCCAGGGCCTCCTTGAACATGAGAAGCTCACCATCGATGTCCCGATCGCTCTCACCGGCGGGACTCCCAAGGG
>CAZJYO010000298.1:0-3042 GCA_964550275.1 uncultured Chitinophagales bacterium | reverse complement strand
CACCGGAGATTGCTCCTGGAGCGCAATTTCGAGGATTTCGTTTACGATGGTTTCAAATGAGGCCGTGGTTTGGGAAATGACAAGGTCAATGCCCGCATCAAGAAGGGCTTTCTTGTCGTGCTCGGGAATGGTTCCGCCCATGATAATCCGGAGGGAAGAACATCCCAGCCGGACCTTGTTTTCCAAAAGTTCTTTCGCAATCGAGAGGTGAGCGCCAGAAAGACAGCTCACGCCAAGAATTTCGGCATCTTCCTCAATGGCTGCATTCATGAGCATCTCGGGTGAGAGTTTTGATCCGGCGAATACAACTTCCATCCCTGCGTTCCGGCAGGCGATCGCGAGTGTTTTGATGGCGTTGGTGTGGCCATCGAGTCCGGCTTTTCCGAGAACAATGCGCACGGGGCGTGACGTTCTTCGCGTTACCGTTCCACCCTCGAATGAACGAAGATCAAGAGGCATGGAGTATCTCCCGCCCGAACCGGCTTCGACAATGAACGCCCATTCTCCGACAGTCCCGCCGGCCCGGACAAAATCAATCGTTGCATTCATACTGTCGCGACCGGATTCGATTGCACGGGCGAGTGTTTGTCGTGCAGCTTCAAACTTGAACGTGTCTCTTCCGGCGATCCATTTTTGAAGTTCAGCAGTACGTTGCTGCTCAAAATGCCTGTCGCGTGCCGTGGCAGGAGGAGAGGGAAGATGATCAATGAGACCAACAGGTTCCCGGAAACTATTAACGCCCACCAGCGTTTCGGTTCCTTGCTCAATTCGTTGTTGACGCCCGGCCATCGCTTTCGTCAATTCACTTCCCAACATCCTGATTGACTCAGCGTATCCGATGGATCTCATCCTCAAGGCGATCGAAAGAGCAGAATCCTTCAACGCTTTTGTAATGCCTTCGATAACTTTGCTTCCCTCGAAGATGTCGCCGTACTCGGTGATTCGTGTTTCGTGTTGAAGAATTTGCTGGGTCCGCAAACTCAGTGTTTGTTCCATTTGATCCGGAAGAAAGAGTGCCTCGCGGAATCCGGGAAGCTGCAATGCATTCACCCGCGCGTTCGCGGAGAGAATCACCGGCAATGCTTCAAGAGCAATGCGAACAATGTTATTTTCCGGCTGGGCCGCGGTCAGGGAGAGAGAACGGACCTGACAACCCGACCGAAATGCGACGTTATTGATTTTGTATTCTCGTTCACAGAGTTCACGCCAGAGCTGCGCGTATGCGCGCACTTTGCAAATCTCCGGAATAAGTTCAATGCCGCTGTTGATGAAGAAAGAAATACGTCGTACAACCCGCTCGAATGCTTCAGCGTCGAGTTTCGGCCGAATGGTGTCCAGCAGAATCAGCGCGTTACCGAAGGCGTAGCCGATTTCCTCGGCGGGGCCGGCTCCGCTTTCCATGTAGTGGTATCCGCACACATTGACCGGGTTCCAATGCGGTACATGCTCGGTGGTGAAAATGATAAGGTCGGTGCTGAGGCGGAGCGATGTTTCGGGAGAAAACGCGCTTGTGCCGCGTGCAACGAATTCCTTCATCAAATCATTCTGCACAGTGCCCCGCAGTTGGTTCCAGGCAACGCCGCGTTGCTCTGCGAGGACAAGATAGAGCGCGAGATGAAATGGTGCAGTCGCATTGATGGTCATGGACGTATTGATCGTTGCGAGATCGATGCCATCCAAAAGAGTCTGCATATCGCCAAGGTGGGCAACACTGACGCCGCAACCGCCGACTTCTCCCCGTGCCATTGCGGCATCGGGGTTGTAGCCATTCTGCGTCGGAAGATCAAATGCTATGGAAAGGCCTGTCTGTCCGCTCCGGAGGTTCTCACGGTACCGTTTGTTGGATTCCTCCGCGTTTCCGAATCCTGCATACGTCCTGATAATCCAGGGCGGCGATGACTTTTTGTCGGATGGTTTCATTGCGCGTTCTTCTTCCTGACAAGTTCCCAGAAGTCGAGATCAAGAACGACGGATGATCGGTATTCCTCTTTTTGCGTCTGCGGATTGAGCTTCTTGATTTGAAAATCCGGGACTGATGCGGGATTTTCATTTTTGCAGACAAGAAGCCTCAGCCGCAATGCGCCCAAGGCAGGCGAGATGTCACCGCGTTCCAGCACGTGTGTGCAGGAGTAAAGTGTGTCGCCGGAATAGGTCGGGTTGACATGCGATCCGCTGTTGATTGCCGCTATGCCGAGCCGGTTTTCGAACCCGTTGAACTGCTGTGCATAGCCGATCGAGATTGGTAAGCCGCCATAAACGAGCGGCTTTCCATTCGTCAGCATCGAGTCAAAGTGTACCCGCGCACTGTTCTGGTACAGCCTGGTGAAGTTCATATGGTCGGAGGAATTCACGGTGGCACCTTCTTCGTGGTACACCACTTCGCCGACTTCATAATCTTCCCAGAAAAACCTCCCACCTGTTGCGGAAGGGATACATGGATCGGGAGAGTGCGACGACAGCTTATCAACCCTTACCGAATTTGGCATATTTGGGGCCACCGGCTCACGCAGATAAGGTGTTGCACTCTCCCTATTCTTTTTGACCATCACCCAGCGGATGTACTCAAGGACGGTTTCATTGTGCTGGTTGACGCCAACAGTCTTGACAAAAACAATTCCTGATTTCTGATCGCTGTTTTCTTTCAGTCCGATTACCTTGACGCTTGTTCGAATCTCATCACCCGTGATGACCTGCTTTTTCCACATCAGTTCGGCGTATCCGAGATTCGCGCGTGCATTGAGCGAAATCTGCCTGACCGTTTGTCCAAGGACTGTATGAAAGACAATCAGAGGATGAACGAGACCCTTGGCATCGCAGTAGAGCGGTGTTCTATCACCCGTATGCATGATGTACGCGACCCGGTCAGCGTCGGTGAGAACGCGCGGCGTCGGGCATTCAAACTCTTGTCCGATCCTGAAGTCTTCAAAGAAATTTGTGACTGAACCTTTGTTCATTCCGTCTTAAGAAATTGCTGAAGGAACGGCCTGACAATCACTTGTAACGCGAGAACTTCTTCTGCGCCTTCAAAAATGGAGAGTACCC
>CAZJYO010000297.1:0-3062 GCA_964550275.1 uncultured Chitinophagales bacterium | reverse complement strand
ATCCTCGGTTACCACGCGGTGCTCATGATAAAACTTGTGAAAGGCTCCCGCCACACGATGGAGGTACTCGGGAAGGTGGTGCGGTTCCATGGTCTGGGCACACAACTCCACCGTCTCCGGGAATAGCACGAGCGTCTTGATAAGATCGAGCTCTTCATCTTTTGTCAAAAGATCAAGTGGTGCATTAGACGAAGCACTGATGCCCTGTTCATCGGCAAAGCGAATGATGCTCGCGATCCGCGCATGCGCATATTGAAGATAGTACACCGGATTCTCGTCGGACTGCTGTTTTGCGAGACCAAGGTCGAAGTTCAGATGGCTTCCCATGCTGCGCATAAGAAAGAAGTAGCGCACGACATCCGCACCGACCTCCGCAATTAACTCATCCAGCGTAACGTAGTTGGCCTTGCGCGTAGACATCTTCACCGCTTCACCATTGCGTACAATGGTGACAAATTGGTGAATCAACACATGAATCTTCTTCACATCGTATCCCAAGGCCTTCAACGAAGCAAGCACATCAGGATAGGTCGCAATATGATCGGCACCGAACACATCCACGATGAGTCCGAACCCGCGCCGAAACTTCTCGACGTGGTAAGCAATATCCGGAAGCCGGTAGGTCGGTTCACCGGAACTCTTGATAATGACCTTGTCCTTGTCGCCGCCGAGCAATGTTGCCTTGAGCCACAGGGCTCCACCTTCCTCATACGTCAGATCGCGCCGCTTGAACTCGTCAACCACCGCGTTGATTTTCCCCTCTTCGTATAAGGAGTTCTCGTTGTAAAACGTTTGGAACTCAATCCCCAACGATTTGAGTGTCTTTCGTATGTCTGCGAAGATCTCTTTCTCAGCCGCCTCCTTAAACTTTCCTTCCGGCGATTCCGACCGAAGCGAATCTCCATGCTCTTTCACCAGGTTGCGGGCTGTATCGCGAATGTATTCGCCCTGATAATAGTCCGCGGGAAACGGAACGTCCCCGCCAAGAAGCTCAAGGTACCGGTGACGAACAGAATCACCGAGGATTCTCATTTGCCGCCCGGCATTATTGTAGTAATACTCGCGCGTTACCTCGTGGCCGGTCCATTCAAGAAGATTGGCAACGGTATCTCCACACACTGCGCCCCGACCGTGGCCGACGGTCAGCGGTCCGGTAGGGTTGGCGCTCACAAATTCCACCTGTGTCTTTGTTCCTTTGCCAATTTCAGAGCGTCCGTATGAGGAGGGATTCTCCAGAATGACCCGCAGTTGCTTGTGAAAGAACGCGTTGCTGAAACCGAAATTCAGGAATCCGGGTCCTGCGACTTCCGTGCGCGGGACAAGCTCTTTTTCCATATCAAGATTGGCGAGAATATCGGCGGCAAGTTGGCGCGGATTTTTATTCAGAGACTTGGCGAGCACCATGGCGATGTTCGTCGTAAGGTCGCCGTGATCCCGATTGCGCGGTTTTTCAAACGCGGGAACAACATCCGCTGGCGCGCCGAGTTTTCCCAGCGCGGAGCGGATTCGTTCCGATAGATACTGCTTCATGAAGCAACCCTTCTGGATGAGGGCTTGCGCTTCTTTGCTGTCGTGCGGGCGCGGGCGCGCGCACGCGGTTTCGGGGTATCGGTCACGCGTACTCTCTCCGCGTCTCCCCAAAGTTTCTCCAGGTTGTAAAAACCTCGCGTGTTCTTGTGGAACACGTGAAGCACAACATCAACGTAGTCCAACAGCACCCAATGCGGACTGCCGGCTTCGCGATGCCACGGCGAAGCGCCTTTCGCGTCCATCCCCGTTTCGACCGCATCGGCAATCGCCAGCACCTGGACATCGGAGTCCGCCGAGCAGATGACAAAGAAATCCGCAACGGAGGTAAGCTTTCTGAGATCCAGAATGACGAGATCGTCTGCCTTTTTCGTCAGCGCAAGCGCCGCTATCTTTTTTGCCAACATGGTTGCCTGCACGTAAACTCCTTTACTGTGGAACTTTCAAGGAACCGAAATCTTTTCCGACGACAATCGACACATCAACATAGTAATCATGATTAATCTGTTGTACGATGTTTTTTTCCTTCACGCCCAAAGCGTAGGCAACTTTGCGCGCTGTTTGTAAATCACCGGAGCGATCAATCACGAGAGAATTCTGCACATCAAAGCTTTTGTAGTTGCGCATCTCCACCACGTCATAGCCGCGCTCGCGCAGAAACGACGTTACGCGTGAGGCCGCGCGCGCAACACCGCATCCGTTGAGAACGTCAACTTGAATCACTTCGCCGGACCGGGATCCGCCCGAACGCACAGATTCCACGGGCGGTTGAACCTGCCGCGCAATGAACGCATACAACAAGTACCCCACAATCAGAACGAGAATGCCAACAATGATGTTCAGCGTCGTGTTACGGGAAGCAGGTGTGCGTCGAGGCGGAATGGAATGCGTTCGGGGATCTGTCATTATCAAAAAATGCAAAACCGGATATCCCTGTTCCTTGGCGCGACAGGAAATCCGGCTTTTACCTTCACCATTCTTCGTGCGGGAGCATCCGGGGACACTCTGATTAGAATCGGTCCTCCATCAACCAGGGATAATAATACGGCGAATAGTACGGGTTTGGATTTTTTCTGTACTGCAGGTGCAGACTCACGTTCTCCCACGGTTTGTAATCCACCTCGGCCCGGCTCAGATACACAGAACTGAAATTCTTATTTCCGAATCCGGCGATATTGTTGTACGGTGAAAAGCTCATGCTGATATCGGCACGTGCACGCAAGTTCGTGTCAAAATTGTACAGCATGCTGTTGGTGTATGTTCCGAGGGAAAGCCCCTGATTATTCATCGTTTGATAGGAGAGACTGAACGAATGGTGCATCTGAAACTTCGAAGGATCGAACCAGCCGAGAATCAGGCCGGAATCATCAGACTTCATGATTCCACCGGAAACGCTTCGCGTTTCCTGCGCCTTGAACTGACTCAAGGCGGAAAAGGAACAGAGAACAACCAGGGCGACAACAGCACAATACTTCAATGGTTCCTCGTTTTCAATCCAACAACACTCAAAATGATACAGAAATCACTTTTTATAG
>CAZJYO010000296.1:0-3075 GCA_964550275.1 uncultured Chitinophagales bacterium | reverse complement strand
CCGGATTTGCTTCAGCGTTGCTCAAACGCTGATGAAGGAAACCTTCCTCCCGGATTTGCTTCAGCGTTGCTCAAACGCTGATGAAGGAAACCTTCCTCCCGGATGAACTGGGAGGCGAATTCTAACGCGGGATATCCGTTGAAAGGCGGTAACGAAGTATTTCTCCCCGATCTCCATCGAGGACGTAGAGCATTCTTTCAAAGTAGGCCAAACCCGTCGGTCTCTGCATCTTCCCTCCCGTCCTGACTCTGCCGAACGATTCATTGCGGAAGCGTCCGCGGCTGTTGAATTTTACCACGCTGTCAAGGTCAGCATCAGCAACGAAGACGTCCCTTCTCGCGTCATCAATCGTAACACCCATTGGGAGCAAGTATCTGTTGGGTTTTATGAAGTCAACGTTACGTTGTTCGGGTTGTGAGGGATCAAACCGCGGCAACCAGCCGTCAAAATCGGCCGACTGTTCATAACGCATCCAGATCGCGCCGTATGCAACTCCCTCGGACGACTGCGTCAGAACAAAATCCCGGACGCCCGGGAACGAAGCAATGCCTGTCGGCTTGTTGATATCCGTAATTCCGCTTCCGCTGCGCGTTGTGAGAGCGGGCACCGGCGTAATGAAATTGTCATTCTCATCGAAGAGGAGAACACGGCCGTCCGGATCAACAAAGCTTGAGTTATCGGGGCCGACGCGAACGGCAAGGTATTCATTGTCGCCGAAGACGGTGATTCCGGGGAACCGCCGGGCCGGGCGCGCATACTCCACCCAAATCGTGTCAATGCGTGCCACGTCAAGCCGGTGTGAAGAATCAGGCGATGGTGAAACCAGATGAATTCTGAAAATCGCTCCGAGTGTATCTCCGTTTGCAGCGACGAGTTCACCGCCGACCAGCACATCAAGGCGTGAGTCTTGGGCTATCGAAATCGGATGGAGCATGGTTCGCTGGCTGAGGAATTGACCGGCCCTGTTCATCATCACCAGGCGGTTTGCTTTGGTATCGGCAACGTAAAGAAGCTGATCGTTCCCAATCATCACGTCTTCAGGATTGGTAAATCCTCCAAACGGCGGCTCGACTTCCACGTACGACGTATCAATGGTGGATTGCTGCTGGTCCGGCGGTAACGGCGGCTTGGACTCGCAGGCGACGAACACCCAGCAAGCAAACACAACTGCAATTGCTACCCACATGCTTCGCACTGTCATCAGTAGGAGACCGTTAATGTGAATCGGTGAATTGCTCCGAGTCTGTAAAACTCGGTATAGGAATAATCGGCAGAGACTTTGCTTGAGCCGACCGGAGCCAGGAAACCCGCCCCGAAAGAATAATTCTCATCAGAAGTTCCATCCTCACCAAACAGTGGCTGCCGGATAGTTCGCTTGAGTCCACCCCGGAGGAACAGCACTTCCTGAAATCCATATTCAAACCCAAACCTCACGTGCTCCGAGTTGTCGTTCGGGTGGTTGAGCTGAATTGAGGCCGTCAACCTCTGTACTTCGGTTTCAAGTGCCTCAAATGCAAAGCCAAGCTTGAAAATTGTCGGAACGGAAAAGGACTGGAATGAAGTCGTCGTCGTTCCATCCCACATGGTTACACTACCAGAAGGTTCAACATCACCCCCAAAGTTGGAAATTACTACTGCAAAACGAGTTGACCCTAATCCTGTCCAGTACAATGCACCCAAATCAAACATCAAAGCCCGCATCTTGAGTACATCCAAAGTCTCTTCGGCATATCGGGCAGTAACCCCAAAACTGAACTGGTCTGTCATCTTCTTCGCATATGTCAACGCAAGGGTCACATCGCCAAAGGTGAAGTACCTGCCGGTCCCGAAGGGCTGGGTTTCCGTTGTTATCTCCATATCATCCATATGCATGGAGGAAACTGATGCTCCCAATGCATCAGCAGGCGATAAGTGATACACTGCTCCCAGAAAATCGTGCTCAATGCCGACGAGGTACTGGGTTCGCGAGAAGAAAATCTGGTTCTGGTCGAACTGCGCCAACCCGGCCGGATTCCAAAACAGAGCCGATGCATCATTTGCCACGGCGACATACGATTCACCCATACCAACTCCCCGCGCGCCCACACCGATCTTCAGCGATTGAAACGCGGAGATGCCGGCACGTTGACCGCCAAGATTCGGAACGAGTTGCGCCTGAACGCTGAAACTGCTGATCACAAGCAATGCAATAGCAAGGAAACCCTTCACAAGTTTATCCACTAAAACCTCATCGCCATGCTCACCCTGATATTCCGCGGTTCCAGATAACGCGCAGGATTGTAGGGGAAAGGTGAGATGTCGCCTGTCAACTGGGGATACAGAGGATCATTGTAACCGGATGGCGTGGGATCTCCATATTCATATGCCCTTCCGGTGACAGGGTTGATGATCTGCGGATTCTTGTTGTTCAGCAGGTTTTCAATTTCAATGCTGAAAATCAGCTTGGCAAAATCGATATCAAAATACTTCTCGAAATTAAGGTCAATATAGAACCAGTTCTCTGCAGTCTCGGCAAGTTGCCTGTCGATTTCACTGATGTATTCAGGGCGACCGGTAACAGCGTTGTATCCGACAAGCCGTTGAGGTGTATAACGCTTTCCTGTCTGATAAAACAAGCGGATGTACACGTTGTAATCATCCAGTATGCCGGGACCGAATCCGAACAGGGGTTCGTTCTTTGCCACCGTGAAATTGAGGTTGGTTGATATCTGAAGAGGACGGTCCCAGATCAGGAACGATTCCTTGATATTTTCCGGTTCACCTTGCTGCAAACGAATAACCGCTTCATTCGGGGTTGAGCTCTTCCCTGTTGCCAGTGAATAAGAAACAGCCGCAGACCCTCTGAATATTTTGCCGATGCGTTTCTTGTATTCCACCTCCACCCCGCGCACTCTTCCGTAATCGGAGTTGAGATACGTGCTGTAGGATTGCGAGCTCCCTGTGGAAGAAACGCGCACCACCGTTTTTTCCGTTATGTAATCAAAGATATCCTTGTAATACGCCGTCACCGTCAACACATCGTTGCCGGAAAGCTGATTGCGTATCCCGAGTTCGTACGCAATGGTGGTTTCCGGA
>CAZJYO010000295.1:0-3145 GCA_964550275.1 uncultured Chitinophagales bacterium | reverse complement strand
AGGGAATCTCCCAATCAAATGTAAAAAGGAGTGTTCTGGAAAGAATTGTTGGCTACTTCGACGGCTCAATTGTCGTTGGTGTTGACGAGGGTCTTTTTGACCACCCAGCGGAATTCCATCTCGCGCAAAACTACCCCAACCCGTTTAATCCTTCAACCGTAATTCAATTTACTCTTCCGGCGAAGGGACACACCACATTGCGCGTGTTCGACATCTTGGGTCGGGAAATAAAAACGCTCTTGGACAAACAAATGGAGCCGGGAAATCACACAGTTGCGCTTGATGGCGCTGGTCTCTCGAGTGGTGTGTATTTCTACACGTTGAGCAGCGGTGGAATGACGGATACACGGAAGATGTTGCTGCTGAAGTAATTTCAGAGGGACGGTTGTTTACACCGGTTTGAATCTCTCAAAGGGCTGTTTGCAGTTGCGGCAGACGAACATCTGTTTGCACGGCGTCGCCCCGAACAGGCTTTTCACTTTTGTGTCAATTGAGCCGCATTGCGGACACTTGACCGGAAGACTGAGTGTTGCAACGAGTTCCACATCGTGCGCCGGCGGCGGCGCGATACCGTAGGCCCTCAGTTTTTCTTTCGTCTCTTCCTCCAGCATATCGGTTGACCACGGCGGCGAAAACGTCATCTCGATATTTACCCGACCGAAACCGGCCGCGGTGAGTCGCTCACGAACTTCATTCTTCATGTGATCAAGTGCAGGACATCCGACAAACGTCGGCGCCATCAGGATTGTCACGCTGTTCTCATCGACGCGAACTTCGCGGATGATTTTCATGGCAACGAGGGAAAGAACGGGAATCTCGGGATCCATGATCTGAGCAAGTTCAGACCAAACGGCTTCACGCTTTTCCGAACTCTCTCCCGACCTCTCTCTTAGAAAGGGAGAGGGGGTTAGACCATCGGATTCACGACCACCCCTCCCCTCCCTTCTTAAGGGAGGGGCAGGGGGAGAGTTCAAAATCTTCGCCAACCCCATTTTCTCCGCGAGTTGCGAAAGAACATTGACAAGATTTCCCTCGACTTCCTCGCTCTTGAACCTAATGACTTCGAGGCCATGTTGGTTGATCACAGAAGTGCGAAGCTTGTCACGATCCTTCTGTCGATCGTGAATCCCGCCATCGAGTTCGATGACCAGCCGGTGTTCGTGACAATAAAAGTCGGCCACGTAGAAGCTTTCTCTGCCGTTCGCGTCCACGAAGATCGGGTGCTGACGGAGAAACTTCTTTGTCCGAAATCGTTTTGCCCTGAGGCCGCTCCAAAGGATTTGTTCTGCGCGTGTTGGTTTCTTGCGAAGTTCGCGGCTTACTTCTCTTGCAACTTGTCTTACGCGGGGGTCATGAGAAAGGCTCATCGGATCGCCCTGCCAGAACTCTCCTCCGTCCCCTCTCTTGGGAAGAGAGGGGTGGTTTGAGCCGCAGGTTCATGACCAAACTTCCCCTCCCTTCTTAAGGGAGGGGCAAGGCCTGCCTGCCGGACAGGCAGGGGAGAGTTTGAACCCACAAAGCTCACCACTTCGCCTCCGGTGCAATCTGGTACACCAACTGAAGATCGGTGACAAGTTGTTTCAGGTGATCTGTGTGTTTGCGATGCCGACCGCCCAATTCCGGCGTGACGTTTGACGGCACAGCTAGCGTCGCCGAAGCAAGAACCGGCAGCACGCGTTTCTTCCATTCCTCCGCGAGAACGCCATTGCCGGGAAATACTCCGCCGCGCATCAGCTCTTCTTCGGTTTCGAGAGCTTCAAACATGCCGAGTGCCTGCGGCCACGCCACATCAAGCGCAGATTGCATTCTTCGGTGACTCTCCTCCGTCGCAGCGCCGAGACGGCCCAATAAACCTTTCACGTGCATCAGGTGATATGCTTCCTCGCGCAACAGCTTCTCTGCAACTTCACGCAGTGGAGAATATGAACTTGCACTCAATGACGCGAGGCGAACCTGTTCCATCTCATCGAACAAATACTGCCGAACAACTGTGTATGCAAAATCTCCGCGTGGATAGGAAACAAACCTGCAACACGTGAATTCATTCCACGGCCGGTCAAAAGCCATAGTGTCGGGCGTTGTTCCGTTCAGCTTTCCGAGTAGCGTAAACCATAAGAGTGAGTGGCCCAGCTCGTCCTGCGCGATGTTAGAGAAGGCAATATCCTCTTCGAGAATAGGCGCGTGGCCTGTCCATTCAGAATTCCGGTGGCCAAGAACAAGTTCATCATCGGCCATGGCAAGAAGGAGGCGCTGAAGAGCTTCGCCGGAAACTCCGGCAGGAAGATCAACCATGAGAAAGGTCCTTCATTGGGGCGTCGAAGGCCTTGGGGTCGCGGTAGCTTTTGTCTGTGGTTTGGGCGAAGAAGTTGTCGTCCTGATAGTCTGTTGCAGTGATATCGCGCGACCTCACAACCCACAAACTCACGCATTTCAGTCGACGCGCGAATTGGTCACGGGCCATCTGGAGTGCGAACTCGGGGTCTGGTGCATGCACTGAGCCGACATGCTCATGCGGCTCACCGCGCTTGCTTTGATGAAAGACTTCGTATGTTTCCCACTGGGTATCCATCACGCCGCTTCGTATTTTTCACTCGCAGCCGCCAACGCCTCTCTCACCCAACGCCCTTCGTCGTGCGCTCGCCGGCGTACTTCCATGCGTTCCTTGTTGCACGGCCCGTCGCCGTTCACAACGCGTTTCAATTCTTCCCAGTCCGGTTGCGTATAACGCCAGTGTCCGGTGGATTTATCGAGCACACAATCCTTGTCGGGAACGGTCATGCCAAGCGCGTGAATCTGCGGAACGATATGATCAACAAATTCCTGACGCACCTGTTCATTGGTTTTCGTCTTGATTTTCCAGCGCATTGCGAGTTGCGAGTGAACTGAGAGCCCTTTGCTTTCGGGCGGACCCGACATCATGAGTGTCGGATACCACCAGCGATTGATTGCATCCTGCGCCATCGCTATTTGTTCAGGCGTTCCCTTGGCAAGAGCGACAACGGAATCATATCCTTGTTTAATATGGAATGACTCTTCGTAGCAAATGCGTTTCATGGCGCGTCCGTACGGCCCGTACGAACTTTGTGCCAGCATCGTCTGGTTAATGACGGCCGCGGTGTCAACAAGCCAGCCTATAACGCCAACA
>CAZJYO010000294.1:0-3152 GCA_964550275.1 uncultured Chitinophagales bacterium | reverse complement strand
TTTCCGTATCGCAATGATCCATGTGCGCGTGCGAAATGAGAATCAGATCAATGGTAGGAAGCTCGCTGATGGTTAAAGCCGGCGCAACGATGCGTTTCGGTCCCACGGTGAAAAGTCCCGGAACACTCATACCAGCGCGGTCAACAAGGAAAGGGTCCGTTAGAATCCTTGTTCCAAAGAAATTGATGAGCACGGTGGAATGCCCGAGCCACGCGACTGTGATGTCGTCGTTCAACCACGTGCCGGGATTCGGTTTGAGCGGAGATGGGCGAGCGGGTTCCGTGTTGAAGAGCGAATGAAGCCATCGCGTTATTCGGCTGTCAGCAGCAAGCGCAATCGCCGGGAAAGCAACCATCCCCAACATCGAAAGAAATATTCTCCGGCTCGTATTCACTGATGATGTGCTTGAGTGAATTCTCTCGATTCTTGAAAAAGGATGAAATGATTCACCACAAAATCCTCAGAGGCACAAAAAGGTCATGAAACATTCACCTCTTCATTCCCGGGAATTTCTTCGGTGAGTTCTTGCTCATCGATTCCCGGGACAGGTGTCCAACAACCTGCTAGAAGTAACTGCGCCAGTCAAACGAAATCCGCAGTCCGGTGTTCCAGACAGTGCGGAGGTTGGACTCCACCGATTCGGGCACCGGTCCAAATTCAGTGTCCACCAAGTCAGGAATGTCGAATCCGGCATAGAGCTGGAACACGAGACTTGAGCTTTGGTTCAGAGAAAACGTCCGGAACGGACGGTATTCGAGAACCGGAAAATCGAATTGAATGGCGCGGTAACCGGCAACAACAACATTCCCTTGATACGGGGCCAAAATCTTGATGGGCTCCGAACCGTAACCGAACAACGACACGCCAACTTCCCTGCCGAGAACAAACTGAAAGCGGCCAATGCCCGTGGAGATACCGGACTGCCATGGAATGAGCCCGCCGTTTCCCGCCTGGACCGCCATTTGAGAAACCGTTTGCGGAGAAATGAAAAAGAGAATTGGACCAGCAACCAACAAGTCGCCCGGGATCAGCCAAAACGGAAGTCTGAGGCGGCCCGCAAAACCCGTGCGTGCGGGAATTGCGGAAAGCAGATCGCCATAATAGTCAAGCTGTGGATTGTCCACAATCTGGGTGGTGGAAGCCCTGTCATGCCGGACACCCACTTCGAGAAAGACGAGGCCGTCCCCGGACTCATTCATCACTCCGTCAAGCCCGAGCCCTCCACGAAACGCCGCTTCGATTGCGCCTGAAAGTCCCACGGATTGCTGGGACGGAACGTATCCTCCATAATTTGTTGCAGCCCTCCCTCCGCCGGAGAATCCGATGAAAGGGCCAAGCTCGGCTCGAAATCTGGGGTATTCACCCAATCCTGTTCGCAAAGCAGGCACTGGCGTGTTGGGAAGGGTCTCTCGTAACAAGACAAACACAGTCGTGTCAACATCCTTTCGCGGTTGAATATTGTTCACAGTGACGTCAAACGTATCCGGAACGAGAGAGACCGGGCCCGGCGGTTGTACTTGTCCCGCAGTGCCGATCCCGTTTGCCGCGTCCAGCACCTGCTCCAGACTCTTGCGAATAACATTGCCGGCTCTGATGGCGTCTTCGGTTCGCATGTACGCGTCACCGACCAGAATTGCATGCTCTCCCGCCCACGTTACAACCTCAAGGCCGCGTTCGTTATAGTAGTCGTGCGTGCCCTTTCGTTGTGACGCGTTGCCCCAAGTTCCGGCAACGTGTCCGGCCGCGAACGTGTCCTCGAGAAAATGCAGAGCGAACGCCTCATCAGAGAGAATGGCAAGTGCGAGGGATGCCTTTGCCTCGGGGCCGAGAGACTCACGCGCAAACCGTGTCGCTTTTTCGATGGCCAGAACATGATAGTACGCATACATTCCGATGGCATTGATCTCAGTACCGGGGGTAATACTCGTTACGAGATATTCTGAAGGGGGTGTTCCCGGCTGGGGACGCGGGAGAAGAAAGTGCACGTTATTGGAACCTGCCCGTGTTGCGTAATCAGGGTCCGCGCGTTGAAGTTGAATGTCCGACGTCCTCAAGTGGTTCACACGTTCGGAACGGTTCTCCGATGAAGCAAGGTTAGTCTTGAGTTTCGCCGTAATCTCCGCAACATCCATGATCCAATCGGATTTCAGAATGATGTTCGCCATATCCGCGCTGGAGCGGGAGTGATCGCCGGCGATCGCAGCCCATGCTGCGAAGTCAATGCATTGCGGAGTGTCACCTTGGGTTGCATCAGCCGCCGCGGCGCACAAGCGGGATTCATTTCCCATTCTTGCCTGCATCCAAAGCTGATCAAGCATTTGCCTGTGTTGTTCATCCATGCCCTGTACAGCCACCAGCACGATATCCCTGTGCTCGGGGTACACCCAGCTGAATGCAAGAGGAGAAAAGACAATGGCAAAAACAAGAATCAAAGCGGATACGGTTGGTGTGCGATGGTGGTATTTCATGGTGTGCCTCGGAGTTGGGGGACGATGCCTTTTCAAAAGAAAGTGTATTGAATCAATGCGGAAAAGTCAATGAGAAATGTCATGTACTGCGCGATGGAAGCGCGGTATTGTGAATGGCAAGCGATTCAACGGCCACGCGTTCTCGCTCCCGGTCAATTTGTTCCGGTGTTGCCCCGAGGTCACGCAAAATTGCGACCGTCATGGCAAGTGCGACTTCTCCCTCGCCGGAAAATACTGTTTCGGCGCCGGCTTTGTACAACGCCGGAATTTCGTGCACATACGCCGTTCGCGCAAGAACGGTAATGTCCGGATTTGCATCACGGGAGAGGCGGATGATTTCTTCTCTGCCGCGCAATGTTGACGATGTAAGAATCAAGCCGAAAGCGTTGGCGATGCCGGCTTTCTGCAGTGTGTCCTGGTGGTTTGCGTCTCCGTAGACTGCGCGAATTCCTTCCGCCTGCAAACGCGTCACGGCCTCCAAATTTAATTCAATCACCGTAGGTTCAATGTCGTTGTCCCGGAGCAAACGTGTGAGTGTTTGGCCGACCGGTCCGTATCCTACCACAACGATTCTATGCTTGTCGGCGGTTGCGCCATCGTCAGATACCGTCGGAGAAGACGACTGTTGTCGGACTTGCGCGTTGAGGATCTTCCAAAGCGCGGGTTTCTTGGAGAGCCACCGGT
>CAZJYO010000293.1:0-3153 GCA_964550275.1 uncultured Chitinophagales bacterium | reverse complement strand
GCGAGCAGCGGCATCGGCATGGCCTGTGCGCACGCCTTCGCAGCGCACGGATCCAATCTTATCCTGGTTGCACGAAGAAAGAGCCGTCTGGATACACTTGCGAACGGGCTTTCCACTGAGCATGGCATCAAGGTTCTGACTGGAGAGCTTGATGTGCGCGATCAACCGGCGGTCGAGGTCTTTTTCTCTTCACTGGAGACAGCATGGTCGTCGATTGATGTTCTCGTGAACAACGCTGGTCTCAGTCGGGGATTGACGAAACTCCAGGAAGGTAACGTGCTGGATTGGGAAGAGATGATTGACACAAACGTGAAGGGACTTTTATACGTGACGCGTGCGGTGTTGCCGGGTATGGTTCAGAGGAAGAGCGGTCATGTCATTAATATCGGTTCGATTGCCGGACACCAGACTTACGCTGCGGGGAATGTGTACTGCGCCACGAAGTTTGCCGTTACCGCGATTACGCGGAGTCTTCGAATGGATCTTCATGGCACGCCGGTTCGCGTCAGTACGGTCGATCCCGGACTCGTCGAAACAGAATTCTCCCAAGTGCGCTTCAGAGGCGATACAGCCCGCGCGGCGAAAACGTATGCCGGAATAACACCGCTTTCTCCGTCTGACGTCGCGGATGCCGTGGTGTATTGTGCTTCTCGTCCTCCGCATGTCAACATCGGCGAGATTATCATGACATGCACCGCTCAAGCAACGGTCAGCATGGTTCACAGGACAGGAGTGTAAACATGGAATACATCACACTCGGCCGGTCAACACGGGAAGTCTCGCGTATCGGACTCGGCGGCATGGCGTTCGGCAACCTGTACGGACCGATGGAAAAGATCGAGGTTCTGAGAACTGTTCACCAGGCGATCGATCTCGGTATCACCTATTTCGATTCATCACCATTGTACGGCGATGGGCGCGCGGAAGAATTACTTGGCGAGGCGCTTGGCGCACATCTGGATCGCGTGTTTATTGCGAACAAGGCATGGGCCGGCAATGCTGCGCAACCCGACGCGCAAAGAACCAATGATCGTGACGCCATCGAGCGCCGTCTGGACGGAACGCTTCGCCGCCTTCGCCGCGACTGGATTGATCTTTACAGTGTCTACGGCCACGATCCTTACACGCCCATGAGCATTACAATGGAAGCGATGCAAGAGTTGCGCGAGAAGGGAAAAATCAAATTCATCGGCACATGCGAAACAGAACCGGGGCACCTTCGCTCAACGGTCCGCTATGGAAAACTGGACGCAGTAGAAAATCCGTACAACATCTTCAACCGCTCGCCGGAACATGGCGTGATTCCCTTTGCGCGCGCAACGGGGATGAGTCTGCTGGTCGGCGAACCGTTTTGCTGCGGCTTGCTGCACGGACATCTCCGGAGACATTCTTCGTTTGACGAGGGAGACCGGAGAATACTGGACCGGAGATTCCGCGGTGACCGGTACCGGACAAACATCGAAGTCGTGAACCGCTTGCGCGCATTTGCCGAACAGGAAGGCATGACCATGACCGGGCTTTCTCTTGGCTGGCTTCTGCAAAATCCGGCGGTGGGTGTGGTGATTTGCGGGGCGAAGAATGCGAAGCAAGTCCGCGAGATTGTTGCCGCGAGCAACTCCCGCCTTTCCCCGGACCAAATGGAAGCCGTTGACCAGATTGTCGGCAACGTTCTCTACGAACAACCTGCCTGATGGATATTCACAAGTTTAGCGATGAGAATATCATCGAGCAACTGAAAACTGCACCGTTCACGCTTGGGTATTACACGCTTGTCTTTTACACGGAAAACGGAAAGCCGGTCAACAAGGTAACTGATTCAACGGCGGAGTTCTTCCTGTATCCTTCCGGCGGAACGCTCAGGGACAGTTCCTTCAATATTGTTTTCTACGATTCCCGGTTCGACACCTACCGCGGTTTTCAGCCGCCGCACCTGATGAGGCCGGGTTAGTCCTTTAACTTCTCTCTCACGGGTATCACGACATGTCGTGATACCACGCGCAGTGGTGTTTATCGCCAAATCTTCTGCAGAATTCTTGCCAGCTCGTGCCCCGTGAGGCCGTGCTCTTCTTGTAGTAATGCGCGAATGTCTTTCGGTGAAAGTCGGTTTGATTTGTTGTTTGTCTTTCTGATTTCCCACACCAGCGGATTGAGCGCGATATATTGCTCAATGAAGAATCGCGATGAATCACAATGGATTATCCAATCGTGGAAATTTTGCTGCCAGATTGGAGTGTTTCCGTGAAGCCCTTCTCTCCTTATGAGTTTTGTGACAGCCGCTTTGTATGAGCGCAGAATTGTTCCGAGAGTCCCGGGGCGGGGTTTCCCGAACACTTCTTGAAACCCCCGATCCTTGTTCCGCACGACATGTCGTGCGGTCGGACAGTTTCGAGGGGTTTCAATGATCTCAAGGACTCCATGAACATGATCCGGCATTATTTGAAATTTCCCGATTCTTGCATGAGGAAAGTGATTTGGAATGTCAATCCATGATTGCTCGGCGATTCTCCCTTTTTCGGAGAGTATCATTAGACCGCTTTTGATCACTCCGAACAGCGGCCGCCTCACATGTGTACATATCGTTACAAAGTACTCTCCTGGTTGAGAGTAGTCGAATCCTTTCAGCCGAAATGTGTTTCTTCCCATTTTCAACGTGTCCTGAGTCGTGATCGCGCGTAGTGCCCCCATAGAGATAAACGAAATTGGGAAACAGCGGAGCCTAGCAACCTTGAAAGTGTCTCAGTCACAACTCGTTCCAACACCGACCGGAAGGTCGATGTTGACGTCTGCCCAAAAATCCTTGCAACTCTACCCCCCATTCGGTAGATTCGTTATGATTTTCACACTGACATCTCCCGACGCCGTCAGATGAGGTAGCGACGGCAAATCACACTGATTCACAACAGGAAAGAACGCATGGCGGTTATTGAGCCCACCGGACGAAAATTCATGACTCTCGAGAGACACATCATCGAGGGAGAGCGCGATCATCCCGATGCGACAGGGGAGTTCTCGGGACTTCTTCATGCACTGTCTCTTGCGGCAAAGCTTGTGTGGCGCGAAGTGAGCAAGGCGGGGCTGGTCAACATCCTGGGCAAAACGGACAGGATGAACATCAGCGGGGACGAAGTAAAAAAACTGGATGAGTTTGCGGAC
>CAZJYO010000292.1:0-3192 GCA_964550275.1 uncultured Chitinophagales bacterium | reverse complement strand
CAAGCCGATCGAATCTGAAAAATAGTAGTAACCCTGCCGCGATCCCGGGCGCACCGTTTCCGGAAGACGCCGGTACACAATGCGGATTTGCACCGTATCACCGGATGGTCGAGTCGAGCCAAGCGACACGGCGAGCTCTTCGTTGTCCGGAATGAGCGTGAATGGCCGCGCCGTCCCGTCAACAGACACGGAGTCAATCTGAAGGGCGGCACTGTTCATCACGATCGAGTCCACAGATGACTCCAACACAAGCGTCATGATAACTGTGCCGGAAAGATAGGCAGAAGTCATTGCAGGAAAGAGGTCAACATCGTAATGCAGAACGTCAAACGGTTGTGGACCATCATACGAGACACTGTTGTGAATACGGGCGAATGAAAGCCCCTGGTCGGAAGCGATGAATGCGCCTCTCTTTTCAAACGCGTTCCCGTCACTTGCCATGGCGGCAGAAGAACCCCAAAGAAGAATGAGAACAATGGCGGGGAGTTTCCCGGCGCGCCCGATCTTCGCAATCAATCCTTTCCCGTTGGCCACAAGAATTCCCAGCAGGACGCACGCCGCGCCGGCAGCTACCGCAGGAGGAAGAACCTCGCCAAGAACAATTGCGCCGAGGACAACAGCTATAATGGGATTGATAAACGTGGTCAAGGAAAGATACACCGCTTCAATGCGTTTCAACAACCAATAATACGTAAGAAAAGCGATTACCGACCCGATAATTGAAAGATAGAGAATTGATCCGATCCCGCGGGCATCCCACACAATGGACTCAAATGACTCAGTGGCAAATCCCAGGAACAACAAAAGAACGCTCGCGAAGAACATCCCCACACAATTCATCGAAAGTGTGTCGACATGGTGTCCGTATTTTCTCACGATGACTGTTGAAAGCGCCTGCATCATTGTTCCGACCGCCATGCCTGCCATCCCGAGCATCGCATCCCCGCCGGACGAGAAATGAATATCACCGGAAAAGATGATGACGAGTCCGGTAAATCCAAGCACAACGCCGGCAAGCTTGTACATCGTGAGTTTTTCGGTGGCCAACATGAAATGCGAGAAGATTGCCACCCAGAAAGGAAAGGCGGCAAAAAGAATACTCCCGAGTCCGCTTGCGATATGCTGTTCAGCCCAGTACACAATGGCAAAGGGAATCCCATACGAGAGGAACACCAGCGCTGCGTAGATTTTCATGGCTTCCGGTGATGTTGTCATTGCGATGCCGCGCACTTTCATGATGACAAAAATAATTATCGCCGCAAGAAGGAATCTCAATCCCACTCCTAAAAAAGGCGGAACGCTATGCAGGCCGATCTTGATGGCGAGCCACGTGGAACCCCATACGAGGCAAATGGTGATCAGACCGATCCAAACACGGGCGCGTTCGCTGTTCATCCGATACGCTCATCGAGACGCCTCATCACCAAGCCGGACGGAAGCTGGGGATAAAACCACGTTGCACGCGGAGGCAGCAGTGCGTTGTTGCGCACCACGGCGGCAATTTCGTCAGGTTGGACAGGCGGAAGAACAAACGCCACTTCAGCTTTTTCCTCGCCGACCATTGTGACAGCATCACTGACGCTGTGAACATACTGAACGCAATCAAGACGCAACTGATCATGAATGTCGATATGCAGAACATGATCAAGAAAAAACGAGTGAAGAATTCCCGCGTCCACCGGCCTGATTTCCGCTGGAACCGTGTCGCCGACAAGTTCCTTGATGCGTGAAGGGTCGACAAGAACGCACAGCCACATGCCGCTATTGCGGATCATACCGAACGTATGCTTCGTGCGCTTTGCAAAAGCGAGATGCATCTGCTCAACCGATTCAACCGGTTTCAACTTGAAATATTTCGCAAGTTGAATCGCAACGCGCTCCCAATCAACAGGTTTCAGCGGATGGATGATTCTGTGGACGGGAAAGATCGTCGCGGCCGACAGATGCTCTTCAATGCACATCATGATGTAGTTGAACGGCTCATCCGGAGCCGGACGGCCGAGATGCATCATATCCCGATACGCGAGCGCGGCTTCATACGCATGGTGGCCTTCGGCGAGAATCAGCGAAGAGTGCTGTACCGTCTTCCGGATTTTCTCAATGGACTTCCGGTCGGTTTTTTGCCAGACCCGTATGATACTTTCTTCCAGGGTAATCTCCGCCCAGTACGCCTCAGCCATAAATTCTTGAAGAAGAGACGTGAGCGCCTCACCATTCCCGTTGCAAAGGGCAAGGACGGGCGTTGTGTTTGCATTCATCATCTGAATCTGACGAAACCTGTCTTCACGAATGCGCGGAATGGTTTTGAGATGGGGATGAACAATCCCCGAACTGAAATCTTCAAGACGGCAAAGGCCGGTCACCCCGACGCGTTGCCGGATGACACCGGCGGAATCCTTGTACGATCGCGCGATGATATAGAACGTCGGTTCACTATTCCGAACCAGTATTCCATCCCGAAGCAACCCCGAAAATGCATCTGCTGAAGCGCGGTATGCGGCTGCATCATTGCCCGCAACAAACTGCACAGCATTGTGTGATTCAGCCGCGAGCAGGTCATGATGAATTCTGGAGGACACCATGTGGTACGGCGGACAAAGAGCATCCGCAAGGGAAATCCTTGCAGGGTTGTATGTTATGCCGCGAAAGGGATGAAAGTCCGCCATAGGTAGTATTGATTGGTACGGTCAGTCCGGCAAAGCCTACGGTTTGTATCCAAGCCGTGAGAGCCACCGGTCATCTTCGCGCCATTTCCTCACTTTGACGTGAAGTTCCAGAAACACCGGATGGCCTATAAATTCCTCGACATCCCTGCGCGCGAGCTTTCCAATGTTCTTGAGGGTGCTTCCCTGCTTTCCGATGAGAATCCCCTTTTGCGATTCACGCTCGACATACACGTCGGCACTGATGAATGTTTTTCCCGCTCCACGCTCCTTGAATTCCACAATATCCACAGTCGTTGAATACGGAATCTCCTCTTTGCAGGTGAGAAACACTTTCTCACGTATGATTTCGCTTACGAAGAAACGCTCGGGATGTTCACTGACAATATCCAGAGGGTACAACGGCGGATGAACCGGGAGATGCGGGACGATCGCCGGAAGAAGTCTCTCAGTATTTTCCGAGGTCAAGGCAGAAACGGGAAGAATTTCGCGGAAGGGAAAAGCCTTTGCGTAATGATCAATAACTGGA
>CAZJYO010000291.1:0-3222 GCA_964550275.1 uncultured Chitinophagales bacterium | reverse complement strand
AGGATTTTTGTCCCGACAGTTGGTCAAGTCCTTGTCACTGGCATGACACTTGAGAAAGCCTATGATAAACTGCTGAAGCAAATGTCGCGTTCATATTCCGGTCTTGTTTCAAAACCGCCGACCGTATGGCTTGACGTTACGGTGGCGAGAGTCCGTCCCAAGCGCGTGTTCATCATGGGTGAAGTCGAATCCCCCGGTGGATATACGCTCGGCAGCCATGCCACCGTGTTCAACGCGTTGTACAGCGTTGGCGGTCCGACCGTGAAGGGAAGTTTGCGCGATGTTCGTGTCACGCGGGGGAATACTGTCATCGCGCGCGTTGACCTGTATGATTATCTTGCCGGCGCGGAGAAAACGAACGATATCCGTGTTCAGAATAACGACATCATCTTCGTCCCCCCCCGGGGAAAAACTGTTTCCATCGAAGGGGAAGTACGCCGTCCCGCTGTCTATGAATTGAAGGAAGAGGAGGGAATGGCCGCGTTGCTCAGGTTCTGCGGCGGGCTGTTGCCGAGCGCGTACGAGGGCAATGCGCAAATTGATAGAATCCGGCCATGGCATTCCCGCGACAAAAGCATTGAAAACAAGGAAGTGGTTGACGTGAAGCTGCGTGATATTCTCTCTGATCCGGCAAAGGTTGTTCCGTTGTATGATGCGGATGAAGTACAGGTCTTCCCGGTGCTTGATGAGAAATGGAACTATGTTGTCATTCAAGGACCCGTGTGGCGCCCCGGGCGATACGAACTTGATAAAGTGAAAACCTTGCGCGGTTTGGTGACCGCTGCAGAGGGACTTCAGCCGAAGACGTATCAGGATCTCGGGCATCTCATCAGGTTTAATTCTGATCTTGTGACCAGAATGATTGTTCCCTTTAACCTCAAAGAGGTTCTTGAGCGTCCCGATCGTGACCAGCTGTTGAAGCAGAGAGATACGATTATCGTCTACTCGACGGAATTGCTCGAGGTCAAGGATAAATTTGTGACGATTCGCGGAAGCGTCAAGAAACCCGGGAGACAACCCTTGCGAACCGGCATGACACTGACGGATCTCATTCCCCTGGCGGGTGGATACACGGAAGACGCCGAACTGCTTGAGGCGGAAGTCTCGCGCATTACGCCGCAAGGTTTCCAGGGTGATTCTCTCGCGATTGTGATGCATCCGCCAGTCCCAAGGATATTTGCACCGGATTCGGCAAATGCGGACGCGTTCCTCCTGCAACATCGCGATGAAGTGTTGATCAAGCCGAACCCCTCTTACAAAACACAGCAGGATGTGACCCTCGCGGGTGATCTGAACTATCCCGGCGTGTACACGATTCAGCGCCGCGGAGAACGTCTTTCGGACATCCTCACACGTGCCGGCGGACCCACGAAAACCACCTTCATGGGAGGTGCGCAGTTTTACCGGAATAAAAAACGACTGCTTCTTGATTTTAGAGAAGCGTTTGAGAAAAAAAATCAACTCCACGATGTGGTAATGCTCGGTGGCGACAGTATTTATATTCCTTCAACGCCGCATACAGTTTTGGTGACGGGTGAAGTGAACAATCCCGGTTTGCTTTCTTTTATCGACGGCAATGATGTGTCAAGCTATCTTGATCGGGCGGGCGGGCTGACCGATAGTTCGAATTATGCTGTGCTTATCAAGCCGACGGGTGAGTCGCGCCGTGTCGATTTTGGCTGGCTCAGTTCCGATCCCGATGTCCCCGAGGGTTCCCAGATTCATGTCATCAAGGTTCCGCCGCCAAGACCTGAAACGGCTCCGGTCGATATCGGGGAAACAGTAAAAGACGTCTTTGCCATCCTTACCAGCGCGGCCACGCTCGCGTTCATTATCTGGCAGGTATCGCAGTAACACGACGTGAACGATATGCCAGAATTCAATGAACAACAGTATGTGACCGGCCGGCAGCAGCCCTCGATTCAGGATATTATCAGTCCTCTTGTCAAACATCGGGCAAAGATTGTTCTCTTCTCGTTTTTTACAGCGTGTCTCACGCTTGGTTTGAATCTTCTCCTCCCCGTGTATTACAAATCAACAGCCACGCTTCTCCCTGAAACAGAGAAAGGCAAGCTCTCCGCGCTTGAGCAGTTTGCCGACGTCGCGCAACTTGCCGGCGTCAAAATGCCGGGAAGCGAAGTGTCGCGGCTCTATCCGATTATTGTCTCCAGCGAAACGATTTTACGGAGTGTTATCGAGCGGAAGTATCGGACGGAACAGTTTCCCGATTCCGTCAATCTCATTGCGTACTTTGAATTGAACGAGGATACTCCGGCTGAGGATATGTACGAGGCATTGAAGGAAATGGAACAGTTAATGTCCACGGCATTTGAATCGAAGACCGGATTGGTGGAAATCAGTGTGGAGATGCGTGAGCCGCAATTGGCCGCGGACGTTCTCAACGCTATTGTCGGAGAACTGGATGGGTTCATGCGGCTCAAGAAGGTGACGTCGGCTTCTGAACAGCGCAAGTGGGTGGAAGTGCGGCTCGGTCAGGTGCGCGAGGAGTTGCGCGAGGCGGAGGAAAAACTGAAGTTCTTCCGCGAGAAGAACAGGCGGGTGATTGACTCGCCGGAGTTGTTATTGGATCAGGAACGCCTGTTGCGCAATGTCCAGGTGAAGTCGGCAATTTTCATCGAGCTGACAAAGCAGTCGGAACTTGCGAAGATCGAAGAAGTGAAGAACATTACCGTGGTGAATGTTTTGGATCCGGGCCGCCCTTCCGTGAAGAAAGAACGTCCGCGCCGTGTGATCAATACGGTCGCGGTGTTTATCGTTTCATTGCTCTTGTTGTCGCTTTGGCATATCATTCGCTCAATGTATGGCGAACGGATACGGGCTGTTTTCGCAAAGGCACAAAGGGTGTGATGGCTTCACCATTTCGTGATGGTGATTCGGTCAATGTGCTTGGTGTGAGAGTTCATCCTGTCTCGATGGCGTCAGCCGTTCATCAGGTGATGGAGTGGGCCGGTGAACGGGGGGGGAATGCAAAAACCGTCTTTGTTTCCGGCGTCCACGGCATTATGGAAAGCAGATCAAACCCGGCGTTTCGTAATGTGCTGAATGGTGCGGACTTGAATGTTCCTGATGGCATGCCGATGGTGTGGTTGGGCCGGTTGGGAGGTTTCCATCATATGTCTCGTGTGTTCGGACCCGACCTGATGCTGGAAATAATGAGGGAGTCTGCATCAAAAGGTATGAGTCATTTTTTTTACGGAGGGC
>CAZJYO010000290.1:0-3224 GCA_964550275.1 uncultured Chitinophagales bacterium | reverse complement strand
TGATTCTTGAAGCTCGGGATCTCAACCACGCCGTAGAGCTCATGTCGAGGCATCCCGGAGTGAAAGCCGGACCGTTCGAAATTCGCCCCACCGTTGATCTTGGTAAAATGGTGGCAGAAAGCGAACGCAGGCGCGCGGTTCACAAATAACAGAGAACTGACAAGGAGAAGGAGTGAATTCAGAAACAGTTGTTGACCAGCCGATGAACCGGCCGCAAACGTCATCGTCGTTATGGACGGAGCTGAAGAACGCTCTGCGCGGCACAGAGGCGGATTACACACAGATCAGCATCGGGAAAGGCGTTTTCCTTCTTGCCGTGCCGATGATCCTCGAACTGATCATGGAATCCACCTTCGCAGTGGTGGATATCTACTTCGTCAGCTCGCTTGGCGCGTCTGCTGTTGCCACAGTGGGTCTCACCGAAACGTATCTCTTCCTTCTCTATTCGATTGCGATGGGACTGTCGATGGCCGTCACCGCGGTTATCGCGAGGCGCATCGGGGAGAAGAACAAGGAGGCCGCGGCTGTCGCCGCCGTGCAAGCGGTGATCATCGCCGCGGTTGCCTCGGTTCCGTTTGCTGTCGCGGGAATTTTCTTTGCCAGGGATTTACTCGCACTGATGGGCGCCGATACGTGGACGCTCACTCACGGGTACCGCTATACACAATGGATGTTAGGCGGTAATGCAACCGTGATCCTGCTGTTTGTCATCAACGCCGTGTTTCGCGGCGCCGGCGATCCGGCAATCGCAATGCGCGTGCTCTGGATTGCAAATGGCATCAACATGCTTCTGGACCCGTTGCTGATTTTCGGCTGGGGGCCAATCCCTGCGTTCGGTATCGAAGGCGCGGCAATTGCAACAAACATCGGGCGCGGCACAGGGGTGCTCATCCAGCTCTGGTTTATGTTTCGCGGAGGCAAGCATATCAAAGTCGAACGCTCGCATGTCCGGGCTGAAAAGGAAACGATGGTCAACATCGTGCGAACCTCGCTCGGTGGCATCGGACAAATGATTGTCGCCATGACTTCATGGGTGTTCCTCATGCGCATCATCGCCGAGTTTGGAAGCCAGGCCGTTGCCGGCGCGACCATTGCCATGCGCATCATGATGTTCACATTGATGCCGGCTTGGGGAATGTCCAACGCCGTTGCCACGCTTGTCGGACAGAACCTCGGCGCCGGGAAACCTGACCGCGCTGAACGCTCCGTCTGGGTGACGGGGTTCTGGAACATGCTCTTTCTCATCGGCGTTGCGATTGTTTATTTTCTGCTCAGTGACTCTCTGGTGAGGTTCTTCACCGACGATGAGGGAGTTATCGAAGTCGGCGCCACGTGGCTGCGCATCGTTTCCTATTCCTACTTCGTGTATGCGTGGTGGATGGTTGCCATCCAGGCATTCAACGGAGCCGGAGACACCATGACGCCCACAAAAATCAACCTTGTTTTTTTCTGGTTGATCCAAATCCCTCTCTCCTACTTCATGGCGAAGGGTCTCGACATGGGACACACAGGAGTCTTCTGGGCGATCTTCGTTTCCGAAACTTCTGTCGGACTGTTTACACTCTGGTTGTTCTCAAGAGGAAAATGGAAATCGGCCAAGGTGTGAGGCGCGTCTCCGGAATGAACCCTACAGCAGAATGTTGAGCATGATCACTTTGAAATTCCGATCGAAGCTGTGGATGTATCAGGCGCCGGGCGGCTGGCACTTTGTGACACTTCCGAAAACGCGCGCGAAGGAAATCAAGCGTCTCCTCCCCGGGACACGCCGCGGATTCGGCTCTCTGAGGGTTAGGGCGACCATAGGCAAGACCTCCTGGCGAACATCAATTTTCCCGGACAGTAAATCTGATTCGTATCTCCTTCCCGTAAAAGCAGACGTGCGGACAAAGGAGAGGATTGAAGATGGAGACGCGGTAACCGTCGTTCTCGATGTGATGATCTAGAAGAACATCCTTCACCTTACCGGAAAGGAATTGTAATGCAGAAAATCACTCCATTCTTGTGGTACAACAAAGAAGCCGGCGACGCGGCAAAGTTTTACACGTCCGTATTCAAAGATTCGAGAATCAAGAGCACGCAGGTCATGAGCGACACACCGTCGGGAAAGATCGAGGTGATAACAATCGAACTCATGGGGCAGGAGTTTACACTGATGTCAGCCGGGCCGATGTTCAAATTTACGGAAGCCATTTCATTCGCCATCAACTGCGCAACCCAGGAAGAGGTTGATTACTACTGGGAGAAACTCACAAGCGGCGGCGGACAGGAAAGTATGTGCGGTTGGCTGAAGGACAAGTTCGGGGTGTCATGGCAAGTTGTTCCCACAATGCTGAACGAACTGCTCACGAACAAAGACCCTGAAAAGGCGAAGAGAGCCATGCATGCGATGTTGCAAATGAAAAAGATCCACATTCCAACGCTTCAGAAAGCTATTCAAGGTTCATAACCACAACCCCAAAGAGAGGAGATACCATGCTTATCATACGCGAAGTGTTCACTGCAAAACCCGGACAGGCATCGAAGCTGGCGAAGCTTTTTAAGAAAGGATTTGCCAATTATCCCGAGGCCCGCATCATGACTGACATGGTTGGCAACTACAACACTGTAGTTGTTGAAATGCCGGTCGCAAGTCTCGCCCAGTTTGAGAAAGAGATGGAAGATTACAAGTCAGGAAAGCCGGACCCGAAAATGGATCCGAAGGTTGCCGAGGAAATGTCCAAGTACACGGAGATGTATTTGACCGGGCGAAGGGAGATTTATCAGGTGGTGGAGTAATGTTCGCGCGTAGGGACGTATGGCAATACGTCCCTACGCCTTGCCTTTTCCAGCCCTTGTCCCTATCATAACGCCATGAACCACGCTCTGACCGCGCAACTTCCGGATTTTACCGAGGACATCCTCTCAACACAACCGCTTCCGCGCGCCGAAACAATTCCCTCGACGTGGTACACCGATCGGCGATTCCTTGATCTCGAAAAGGAATGCATCTTCGGCAACACCTGGCAGTTTGTGTGCCATGAAACGCAGGTAGAGCAACCGGGCCAACATGTTATTACCACGATTGCCGAAAACCCGATTCTCGTGATCCGCGGAAAGGACAATGTCCTGCGCGCATTTTACAATGTCTGCAGGCACCGCGGCGGACCGCTCGCAGTCTGCAATGGCAAAACCGAACACCATGTTCTGCAATGCCACTACCACGGCTGGACGTATCTCTTGGACGG
>CAZJYO010000289.1:0-3226 GCA_964550275.1 uncultured Chitinophagales bacterium | reverse complement strand
ACGGCTAACAGTCTCACTGTCGGGGTTGTATCATCGGCCCGGAACACATGCGTATCGCCACACGAAACCTTGAGCACAGCCAGTGTCAGCACAACCGTTGCTGCAAGTCCTATGAGTGAAAGCAGGGTGTGCAACGGTGAACCGGCCCTAGCTCCTCACATGGAACAACAGGAACACCGCAACACCGATCGCTCCGATCAGCGCAACCGGTTCGAGAATAGTGGAGAAGAACCCGTCCGATTCCATCGCGCCCTTCGAGGCGGGAATAAGAACATTCTCGATCCTCTCAATGTCATCCATGCGAACAGTGTCCCTTGCTGTTTCAGAGAACCGCTCATTCGAAATGAGCGTCGTTCCTTGCCGGATCACCGTTACGTCGAGCGACAACACAACAAGTCTGTCAACAACGCGCTCTCCGAATACCGCGTCCCCTCTCGGCTCCTCATAGCGAATGGAGAGGTCATGAAGGGAGAACTCCCCGGTTGTCTCAGCATTGCCATCAGTGATTGTCGGGAATCCTCTGTCCGAAAATCCTGTTCGTACGCCGGATACAACGTACCAAGCCAGCTCTTGCGGATGAAATCTGAAGCGCACCGTATCCGTCCTTCCGAGGCGTTGAGAAACGGTCCTCCCGATATCCGAAGCCAAACGTTGAACAACATCGAGATTGTTGGTTGGCGCCCTTTCTTGGGCACTGGCCATCGAACTCCATGCCACGATCATCGCCGCTGCGAATATGCGTACTGGTCGCAGTTTCTTCTCTACGCGTAAATGCCGCGAATCTTCAGTGTTTTTGCAACCTTGTCGATTGCAAGGATGTACGCGCCAATGCGCATACTGACGTTGTGCCGTTTTGCCGTCTCATACACGGAATCAAACGCGGTACGCATCATTCTTTCAAGGCGGCGGTTGACTCTCTGCAAACTCCAAAAATATCCCACGCGATCCTGAACCCATTCAAAATATGAAACAGTGACTCCGCCGGAGTTCGCGAGAATATCAGGGATAACAAGAACCCCTTTGCTCTGAAGAATCGGGTCGGCGCTTGCAGTGGTCGGGCCATTTGCGCCTTCCGCAATAATCCGCGCGCGGATATTCTTTGCAATCTCCGGAGTAATCTGGTCCTCTTTTGCGGCGGGAACAAGAACGTCGCAATCCACTTGAAGAAGCTCTACCTGGGAAATTCTGTCTCCGCCCTTCCATCCGTCCAGCGTTTTGTTCTTCGCTGCGTATGCAATCGCATCTTTCACATTGATGCCGTTCTTGTTATGGAACCCTCCCGTCACATCGCTGATTGCAACAACCTTGCATCCCTGCTCTTCAAGCAGTTCCGCTGAAATCGAACCAACATTGCCAAAGCCCTGAACTGCCACGCGCACATCTTTGGCCTGCATATTCAGTTTTTCCAACGCGCACATTGTGGTTACCATAACGCCGCGACCCGTCGCCTCCCGCCTTCCGAGCGAGCCCCCAAGGATCAGGGGCTTTCCGGTGACAACAGCGTTCTCCGTTCTCTTCGCATGCATGCTGTATGTGTCCATGATCCACGCCATCGTCATCTCATTCGTGTTCATGTCCGGCGCAGGAACGTCCTTATCCGGGCCGAAAACATCCATGAGATTTGCTGTGTACCGCCTTGTAATTTTTTCGACTTCCACGCGGGTGAGTTTTGAGGGATCGCATTTTACCGCGCCTTTCGCTCCCCCAAATGGAATATTGACAACAGCACATTTCCACGTCATCCAAGCCGCAAGGGCCTTGACCTCGTCGAGGGTGACGTCCGGCGCATAGCGAATTCCACCCTTTGAGGGACCCATGACGTCATTATGAACAACGCGGTAACCTTCAAACAATTGAATTCTTCCGTCGTCCATTTGAATGGGAATGGACACAATATATTGGCGGACGGGCGTCTTGAGATACTCATATACCCCTTGTTCCAAGCCGAGGATTTCAGCGGCAATGTCGAACCGCTTCATCATTGATTCAAGGGGGTTCTCGTTATCGAGAAGAGGAGCAGGTTCTTTGTATCCGATTGCGTGTTGGTGGGTTTCCATACAGTCTCAACAAAACTCCGGGTGGTTGGGAAATACTCAGCGAATTGCGTAAAACCTACGAAAAAGGGCTCTTAGTTACAAGAAGCTCGGTATAGGCCGCCTCAGGTTTTCCTTGAAGATGTGGCGATGTTCTCAGAAAGCCGTGTCAACTCCTGCAAAAGGAAACGTGGGTCTTCATCAAGGTAATGCCTTGAGAATCTGCGCGCCCTTCGAACCTCATGCTCATCCACCGTTGCGTACACAATTTCTTCCTGAAAGAGCTGTGCCGTAACAACAGGTTCGCCATTGGGACCAATCACGCCGGATCCTCCCCAGAAGTTTACTCCATCCTCATAACCAACCCGATTACAAAAGACAACGTAGCTGGAGAGCAATCGCGCGTATGCTTTGTGATTCTCCATGTTCACGCGGGCATTGGTCAACAGCTCCTCGCCTCCTGTCAAGCGCGTCGGACTTGCAACAAGTCCGATAATCACGTGAGCTCCTTGTGCCGCAACGATATACGGCAGTGACATATGCCAGAGATCTTCACACACCAGCACTCCCATTTTCCCGAAAGGGGTGACCACTGCATCAACAGAGTTCCCTTTGCTGAAATAGCGCATTTCCTCAAACATGCCGTACGTGGGCAAATAGATCTTGCGATGTGCCGATCGAATGCGCTTTTCGGTCAGGATGAATGCTGAATTGTACAAACGAAACTCGGAATCCTCTTCGATACCTCCCGCCAGGATGATGATATCTTTGCTGGCATCAACCAGGGGCTGAAGGACACCCGGATACTGATCAACGTTAAACGCAAGATCCCAGTTCATGTCCTTTACGGAGTATCCCGTCAGACTCAGCTCGGGAAAAACAATCATCTGTGCCTTTTGTGCAACTGCCTGTTCAACGCATGACAAATGCCGCGAGACGTTTGCTTCCATATTGCCGAGTTTTGAATCTATTTGTGCGAGAGCGATCTTCACCTGTTTATCAGATCATTGTGGAAGGAGCATGGATTCATCATACAATGTGTACGCTGTAACGGACGAGGAAGGAGCCGGAGCATCACTGAAAACTTCCGGCAGATACTGTCTAGTTCGAGTTGTCTGAAAGATCCAGCATACGGATATCGCGGATATACGGAATGGTCTTGTCGGTTTTCAACTCCTTGAGCTTCATGATCT
>CAZJYO010000288.1:0-3228 GCA_964550275.1 uncultured Chitinophagales bacterium | reverse complement strand
CAATATCAATCTTCTGCCGGTTTGCCAATGGAACAACCCACCCGTTGAAATAAATGGAGGCGATGGTGACCAGCGATGCGACGACAAGGTACGGAACCATAATGCGGTACAGACTGATGCCGCTGGATTTCATGGCGGTGATTTCATTCTGCGTGGAGAGCCGTGCAGTGACGAATAAGCTCGCGAGGAGCATGGCAACAGGAGTGATAAGCTTGATGATCTCGGGAATGAAAAAGAAATAGTAGCGCAGAACAATGCCCGCCGTTGCCTGCTTGTCGATGAAGTTGTCGAGTTTCTCCATCGCATCAATCACAACAAACACAACGGTGACCGCGAGGAGGGAGAAGAGCGCGGCGAGCAAAAATTGCCGCGTTATGTAGCGGTCAAGGAGCTTCACGCCGTTGATTCCTGTTCCCGTACTTCATCGGCAAGCTCCGTCCGCCAGCGGCGCGGAATAAATCTGGAAAAGAATCCCCAGTTAATGGCAACGTTCTCGCGGCCGATGCGGAATGTCAAATACACGCCAAGCGCGCCAAGAAAGATGTTGGACATCCACATGCCGATCGCGGGAGAGAGCAATGTGCGATCCGCGAGTTTTTCCCCTCCAATCAGACATGCCCAGTACAGGAGGAAAAAACCCAGACTCAGTGTTGCGGCTACGCCGAACCCGCCCCGCTTCGACATAATTCCCAGGGGAACCCCGATCAACACAAACACCACACATGCCGCGGGGATGGAATACTTTTTATGAACCTCCACCATGAATTGGTTGATTTGCGCCCTGAGTGCCTCAAGCCGGAGAGCATTGTTGTTGACAATACTGCTCATCTGGCGTACATGCGTAAGGGGGTGAACCGTGGACTGGTGTATTGTCGAACCGAGAGCCGTATAGGGCAAAGGCTTGCTTTTTCCATGGAGAAGAAAATCAATGTCCTGTTCAACAACCCCCTGAATTTCCCTGCCGGCTTCGTCCGTTTCAATCTTGAGACTGTCAACGATGCGAAGCATATCCTGCGCGCTGAGTTCACGATCAGAACGGATGAATGTACTCGCTTCACTTCGTTCAAAATCAAATCCTTCCACTTCCATAACCATGCGGTGGTCGGTGAAATGAATCCGCCGGTAACGATCAGTCTCCTGAAGGTCAAGAGTGTGAATTTCGCCCTTGTGAAGGTCCATAATTAAATGACGAAAATCGGGGGAGAAGGAAATCGTTCCGCGTTGAGCTGTGACAACGACATTGGCGCCGGGATTGGTATAGTCGTAGAGGGTAATTCCTTCGAGGTCGTTGGTGGTCTCGAAGGTTTTACGGACAAGAATGCTGTATCCCGAAATTTCCTGGGAGAATAATCCTGCCACCAGACTGAGCGTCGGTTTCTTGCGCCTGATATCCATGCCGAGGGTTTTTGCACGGTGATTGGCCTCGGGGAGGACACTGTTAAAAAACCAGACAAGACAGCAGGCGAGAACGACGGTGCTCAACATGACAGGGGCGATCATTCTCAGAATGCTCATGCCGCCGGCTTTCATGGCGGTAATTTCATTGCGCGAGGACATATCGCCAAAGGCCATGAGAGTCGCGACCAGGACGGACATCGGCACGGCGAGCACAACCATCCACGCAAGGTTCAACGCGATAAGTTCGATGATCACCCACGGAGTCAATCCCTTGCCCACGAGCTGGTCGATGAACTTCATCACGAATTGCAACAGGAAGAGAAACATCAGCGTGGAGAAAGAGAAAACGAACGGCCCGATGAGTCCGCGGAGGATATAGCGCGACAGAAGAGACTGAGAACGGCGAATTGTGCGACCCATGTCACAATATACCGTCATCACCTCACTTTTTCCATGTCCGAATCGCAGAGTGCGGGAAAATACCTTGAAATTCTAACGGGTTTTCTCTATGTTGGAAATAACAGGCCACAAGAAAAAGGAATCCAGTATCGATCTGCTTTGATATCGTTTGTCCGGTGTTTATCTGATTTTTGCAATTCCGGCCGCCACGGGAGTTGCCATGCGATACTCGTAGATTGATCTTGCATTCCATACGACATATTCCGCTCCTCCTGCTTCGGTCTAGAAGTCTTATCCTTCTTTTCGCGATTGCTTGTTGCTATACCGCAGCGATCCTGTACCCGCAGTCCGTTGACGGAAAACAACTCCCTCCCCAGCGTGATGAACTCCTGTTCGCCCTCTCTCTCTTTCCGGATTCCGTTGTAACCGATTCGACAGGGTTTGATCAGGGACTGCCTCCGGGAGAAATACCGCCCCAGGAAAAAGAGTTTTCAGGTCCTCCGAAAGGAGGAAGAGACAGGTCAACACCGCCGCCTGATTCCGTGTTATTCCCGAAAGATACAAGCACAACCGTGGCTGTTGTGGACACCAACTATGTTGTGTTCCTTGATTCAACGGCGCGTATGGCGCACTTTGACCGCCCACGGCAGGATAAACCCTCGGTTGACATATTCCCGCGGCGCCAGTACACGCTCTGGGCTAAGAGACCCACGGGAAATATCAGGCGTGACGTGTCCCTTGATTCATCCGGCACGTACGTCACGTTTCGCGAAACCGTCGGCGGGGAGGATACGCGCGTTCCCCTCCGGTTGACGTTGAACGAATATATCCGGGAGCGCCGCAAGTACGAAATGCGGCGCATGTTTGCGGATGAAGTAACTAAACCGATAGTCGTGGTGAAACGCGATGACGTCGGAGAGTTGCTCAGCAACATCACGCAAATTCAAATTCCTATTCCTTCCAATCCTATCTTCAGTATTTTCGGCAAGCCGGAGATCCGGTTGAACATCAGCGGCGCGGTGGACATCAAAGCCGGTTTCAGGAATACAAAGTCGGACCAAACACAGCTTGCCAGCGCGGATCAAAGCCGCAACGAACCGGACTTCAGCCAGGAAGTGCAGGTCAATGTCAATGGGAATATCGGTGATAAGCTCAATATCCTTGCTGACTGGAACACACAACGCACGTTCGAGTATGAAAACCAGTTGAAGATCAAATACACCGGTTATGACGATGAGATTGTCCAAAGTGTGGAAGCCGGTAACGTTGCGCTGACAACGCCGTCAACATTTGTCGGAAGCAGTCAGGCGCTGTTTGGGGCCAAAGCATTGTTTCAGGCAGGCCCTCTCAAACTCACGGCCGTGGCTTCGCAAAAGAAAGGCCAAATCAAAGAAGTCGCGGTCTCCGGCGGTGCTCAGCGGACGCCGTTTG
>CAZJYO010000287.1:0-3231 GCA_964550275.1 uncultured Chitinophagales bacterium | reverse complement strand
TTCATGAATGTCGGAACCGGCAACCAGGTGGCTCCGTTCAGCGTGCGCTATGAAATCATTACGCCATCATCTCTTGTGATTTACACTGACACGAAATCAATTCTCTCTCTTGCCTCGGGTGCAAGTCAGCAGGTTACATTTGCGCCAGTTCCTTCCGGACTTCCCGCGGCTGACTACACCATCAGAGCAACTTCATTGCTTGCCCTTGATGTCAACAGCGGCAACGACACCGCAACCGGATCGATAACATCCCTGTTGCGTGTGACTTCATTTCCCTACGCGCAGAACTTTGAGGGCGTCACAGAAGAAGGATGGACCACTTTACAAGTTTCCGGATCGAAGAATGATTGGGAACGGGGAACCCCGGCCAAACCGAACCAGCTCACGGGAGCACACAGCGGAACGAACGCATGGGTTACGAAACTCGATACAACGTATTCCGATAATCATAACGCAGCATTAGTCTCTCCCCTCTTCGACTTCACATCAATCACGGAAAACTTCGTCATCCAATTCTATCACAGCTTCCTGATGGAAAACGGATGGGACGGAGCAGTACTTGAATCTTCAACCAATCTTGGTTCTTCGTGGTCGCGCGTGAACAACGTGCTCGGAACAGGCCCGGATTACTACACAACGAGAAGCCGGCGGTGGTATAACAGCAACAGCACGGATGGCAACCTCACTCCGAACAAGTGGTCGGGGACAACTACATCGTACGGAACTCATGCGGCAGGTTGGATTAGATCGACTTCAAGTCTTACCACACTCGTTGGCCAACCCAATGTCCGCTTTCGTTGGAGATTCAGGACAGATGATTCGAACGTTGATGAAGGCTGGGCCATTGACGATGTGGCGATGTACGCCGATACGATGAAGGCTATTACGCTGTCTTATACATCAGGGTGGAACGTTGTTTCCAATCCTGTGGATTCAAATGTTGATTCACTATTTCTCTCGTGCGGATCGAATCCATTCCGGTATGACTGCAGTACCGGATACGCGCCAGCGGATAGCATCCTTCAGGGCCTCGGATACTGGTTGAAGCTTCTCAGCCACTGTAGTTTTATTGTGGATGGCCGGCTGGTCGAGGAGGATACCATTTCCGTGTGTACCGGATGGAATCTTATTGGATCGATCTCTCTACCGGTCGATACATCTGACGTCGAGAGCGACCCACCCGGGATTATTGTGTCACAGTTCTTCACCTACTCCGGCGGTTGGACAGTTGCGTCCACCCTTCAACCCGGCAAAGCATATTGGGTGAAGACCTCGGCTCCGGGGTCGCTGATCCTCAAAGGAACATGGTAGTCCCATCATTCCACTCACCATCAACAACTCTTGTGACCAATGAATAACATCCTTCGCACTATTGCGCTTCTTACTCTCACGAGCGCCACACTGTTCGCGCAACAGAAGCCCGTTCGGGAATTGATAACATCGTTCGGCGAAGACCGCGATGCGTTTTATAGGTTCTATTCTGAAGGATCTCCCGATGGATACAAGCGATTTGAGAAACTATACTCAGATTGGCTTGCTACACTTCAGAGTGTGCCCTTTGATAAGATTTCAAACGACGACCAGGTGGATTGGATTCTTTTCAATAACCATCTCAATAGTGAATTCGACCATTTGAAACAGGACATTAAGCGCACTGAGGACATGCGTTCGTTGATTCCTTTCTCCGATGAACTGTTAGCGCTCGAAGACAACCGTAGAAAACTCACTGCTATCCAACCTGAATCCACTGCGGCGAAGTTCAACAGGATTCGCAAGCAAGTAAGCGCTCTCCACAAGCAAGCCGAAGCGGACGCTGCGGGCAAGAAGACAAAAGTAAAGCCAACGGTTGCAAACCGCGCGTCAAAACGCATTCGCTCAATTCGTCGAACGCTGTCCGACTGGTACGGCTACTATGAAGGGTACGATCCTGTAACGACATGGTGGCTTGAACAACCCTGGAAGTCACTTGACAAGGAACTCGAGAGCTACGCGACGTTTCTGGAAAACACCATCGCCGGTGTGAAAGACTCAACGGTAATCATCGGGGATCCGATTGGGCGAGAAGCATTGTTGAATGAATTGCGCTATGAAATGATTCCCTACACGCCGGACGAGCTCGTAGCAATAGCAAACAAAGAATTCGCATGGTGTGAGCGCGAGATGAAAAAAGCATCGCAAGAATTGGGATACGGAGATGATTGGAAAGCCGCGCTCGAACACGTCAAGCAGCTTCACGTTGCACCCGGTGACCAACCTGCGCTGATCCGTGATCTTGCATGGCAGGCAACTGAGTTCGTGGAGAAAAACAATCTCGTCACCGTTCCGCCGGTTGCCAAAGAAACCTGGCGCATGGAGATGATGTCGCCGGAGCGACAGCTGTTCAGTCCGTTTTTCCTTGGCGGCGAGCAAATCACCGTCTCATACCCGACGAACACGATGTCTCACGAACAAAAAATGATGAGCATGCGGGGCAACAACAAGCACTTCTCCCATGCGACAGTCCACCACGAGTTGATTCCCGGACATCATCTGCAGATGTTCATGATGTCCAGGCACAATCCACACCGGCGGATGTTCTACACGCCGTTCTGGGTTGAGGGCTGGGCATTGTATTGGGAGTTTCTCTTGTGGGACAAAGGATTCCACGCCACGCCGGAAGACCGCGTTGGCGCGCTGTTCTGGAGAATGCACCGATGCGCCAGAATCATTTTCTCCCTCAGCTTCCATCTCGAAACGATGACGCCGCAACAGAGCGTTGATTTTCTTGTCGAGCGTGTTGGCCACGAACGTGACAACGCAATGGCCGAGGTAAGGCGCTCCTTTGCCGGCGACTATCCCCCACTGTATCAGATCGCGTACATGATTGGCGGATTGCAGTTCTATCGCTTGCACAAGGATCTTGTTGATTCGGGCAAGATGACCGACGTTCAATTCCACGATACGATACTTCAGAACAACTCAATCCCAGTTGAGATTGTAAGAGCCATTCTCACGAAGCAAACGCTAACGCGCAATTTTGAGGTGAAGTGGAAGTTTTATGAGTAGAGTTCACAGAGTGTGCCTTGTAGTCCTAATCATTTAGTCATTTGGAGTTGCCAACATGGAGCCTATCATTGCATGTCTAGTTCTTATCGCCTTAGGAATCTTTGGTTTCATACGCAATAAACAAATTAAGGAGAAGGAGCCCCATAAGGCTCTCTATGTGGATAAGACTTGGCAAGATGCACCACC
>CAZJYO010000286.1:0-3232 GCA_964550275.1 uncultured Chitinophagales bacterium | reverse complement strand
TTTGCAACTCGCCTCTCCCTTTTCTACATTTGACCCATGAAGTTCCTCGTCTCTTTCTGCCTTGTTCTTCTTGTCTCCTCTTGCATCAATCGTGAACCCATTGGGTCCGACACGTACCGTGATGAAATCGAAGCGTGGCAACAGCAACGCCACGCGCGACTTCTGCGTCCCACCGGCTGGCTAACACTTGTAGGATTGTTCTGGCTTGAAGAAGGCGCGAACACCTGCGGGACTGATTCGGCGAACCGGGTAATCTTCCCTCCCGACCGCGGGCCAGCGAGGGCGGGGACTCTCTGGCGCACCGGAGATTCCGTATGGTTCGAGTCCGCTCCAAATGCACATGTCTCAAGCAATGGACAACAAATTTCACGACTTGGGCTTCTCTCCGACGGCAACGGGACGCAAGACCCGACCATGTTGGAGATGAGTTCTCTTCTGTTCTATGTCATCAAACGCGGTGATGAACTCGGTGTACGCGTCAAGGATACGGCAAGCGCGCTTCGCATGGGATTCAAGGGAATGGAGTACTTCCCCATTGACTCAACATGGCGGATGAATGCCCGGTTCGAGCGTTACGAAACACCGGTCAGGGCCCCGATTGGGACAACCGCGGGGACAATGGACTCGTTTGAATCGCCGGGAGCTGTGGTGTTTTCGCGTGGTGGCACGACATATCGTCTGGATGCAGTTATTGAAACGGGATCCGAAAGCGAACTGTTCATCATGTTCATGGATGGCACCAGCGGAAAAGAAACATACGGAGGAGGGCGGCAAATGTATGCACCGATGCCTGATTCACTCGGAAACGTTGTACTGGATTTCAACAAGGCCTACAACTGGCCTTGTGTATTCACCGAATTTGCCACGTGCCCCATCCCACCGAAACAAAATCGCCTGCGACTCAGGATTGAGGCAGGCGAGAAGATGTACGCGGGACACGAATGACTGGGTTAAAAACCCGCTGTTTGAATTGTTTTCTATCCACGACCTGAAGGTCGTGGCAATTAAATAAATGGGTTCAAACTCTAACTTCCCACGAGCTTTAGTTCGTGGGAAACGATTGGCAATATCCGCGGCTTTAGCCCATCCCTAACCTTACTTCAGCACTTCAAGCAAATCATCCACGATCTGATACTTTTGGAATGGCGGCATGAGATACGCGCCGGAGACCATTGCATGTGCTTCTTTCAGGAAAGTACGTGCGATGTCCAATCCGACTTTGGGCCCCTGATCTCCCGAATGTTTCATGCGGTCCCGGATTTCTTCAGGTATGGTCATGCCGGGAACTTCGTTGTGCAAAAACTCCGCGTGTTTTGCACCACGCAACGGCAACACGCCAAGCATGAAATAGATTTTGAGATGATCTATCCGTTTGAGAAAGCGTTCGAGCGTTTTCATTTCATAAATTGGTTGGGTGAAAATGCACTGGGCGCCCGCTTCAACTTTCTTTTCCAGTTTCTCCAGTTCCTTGTCCATATCATCAGCAACAGGATTTGCCGCACAGGCAATAAAGAATGATGTCGGCTGATCGATGGAGTTGCCCATAAGGTCGCGGCCTTCGTTCATGGATTTCACCGCGCGGATCAAGCCGATGGAATCGATATCGAAAACAGATGTCGCGTGCGGGTAATCTCCGATGCTTGTCGGATCTCCGGTAATACACAACGCGTTACGAATCCCCAGTCCGTGCGCACCGAGAAGCTCTGCCTGCAAGCCGATCATGTTACGATCGCGGCAGGCAAGATGCATCATTGCTTCCATGCCGACTTCGCGCTGCATTAACGTGGAAATAGCAACAGGACTCATACGGAGTCTTGCCCGGGCGCCATCGGTGATGTCAACTGCGTCAATCCCGCGTTGGTAGAGAAACCGCGCGCCTTCGATTACAGAGCCCATATCCAGGCCGCGGGGGATGTCCAGCTCAACGGTTGTCATGAACTTCTTGCCGATGTTCTTCGCAAATCCTGACCGGTCGTCAACTTGTGTTGCTTCCCGTTTGGCCTCACGGATGCTGACAGAGACCCCCTTCGATTTCACTGGCGCGGGTTTTCCCACTTGAACACCCTGAATGGCCTTCGCCATCGCCGCAATGTGAGCGGGCGTGGAGCCACAGCAGCCGCCGACAAGCGTTACACCGGATTCCACAAGCTCGCGCGCGTACATGCCAAGATATTCCGGCGTCGTGTGATAAATTGAACGGCCGTCCAGCAATGTAGGAATTCCAGCCGCCGGTTGAGCCGAGAGAATCACTCCATCCTTGTGCATGCTTCTGATAATGCTGAACATACGCTGCGGACCAACGGTACAATTCGCACCGACAATATCAACGACGCGTTCGATGATGTGCTCGACAACTTCGACAGGAAAGGAGCTTGAGAGAATAGCGCCATCTTCTGCAAAAGCTTTTTGAGCGACAAGCGGAAGGTCGGTGAGCTCCTTTGCCGCGGTGATTGCTTCGTCCAACTCCTGAACGCTGACAAATGTTTCGAGCATGAGGAGGTCAACGCCACCCTTCAATAAGAGCTCAATCTGCTCCTTGAACGCGTCGCGCGCCTGTTGCCTCTTCACCTTGCCGATTGGTTCCAGGAGTTTCCCCACCGGACCAACTGCGCCAGCAACATAGGCGTCATTTCCCGCGGCACGGCGCGCAATCTCGACAGCTTTGAGATTAATCTCGGTGATTCGGTCTTCAAGATGGTATTGTGAAAGGCGAAACCTGTTCGCTGAAAACGTGTTCGTCTCGATAATTTCTGAACCGGCCTGAATGTATTCACGGTGAACCCGTTCAACGATGTCAGGGTTTTTCAGATTCTGAATCTCGTGCGGCTTCTCGTCATACTCATACAGATCAAGAAGCGTCCCCATTGCCCCGTCACAGAGAATGGGCCTCTCCTTGATGCGTTCGCGAAACGGTTTTTTCATCAACAGTCCTTGATAAAAAGAAGAATCCCGCCACCACACAGCGGGACGGGATACAAGGTAGAGATTTCAATCGCGAGTTTCAAGCTTCGCGTCAGTGTCCCTTCATCCACTCCTCCGCGATCTGCACTGCATTGGTCGCGGCTCCTTTCCGAAGGTTATCCGATACCACCCACATGCTCAGACCGTTCGCAACCGTTTCATCCCGCCGCAATCGTCCAACAAACACTTCATCGCGATCCCAGGCAGTGAGCGGCATGGGATAGACATACTTTCCCGGATCATCCTGAACGACAACACCTGACGCACTCTT
>CAZJYO010000285.1:0-3247 GCA_964550275.1 uncultured Chitinophagales bacterium | reverse complement strand
ATCGCGGAGTCCAGCAACTGGAGGAGGTGCTGAACGCGATTTTTCCGCCCCAACCGTTCGCTCTCGATATCAAACAATCCATCATTACTGTTATCCTGGACATCATACGGTATCGGACCTCACTGGGAATTTTTGGTGCCGCTGTTCTGATCTGGACCGGCACATCGTTATTTGACGGCGTCCGGAGCGTTCTTCATGTTGTCTTTAACCTCAAAAAGAAACGCGGAGTATTTCAAAGCATTCTCCACCATATTGGATTTGTCTTCCTCCTGTTTCTGCTTTTCGTGGCAACGAACGTTTCGTTGTGGCTTGTTACGTTGCTGGAACGGGTTGTCCTCAGCATTCCGGCGATGACAAAGATTGATGTGACCGCGTTGACGGATGTTATTCCGACGATCATCGTGGTTCTTCTGACTGCATGCATGTTCTACATCGTGTACCGGCACATTCCCGATAGTCAACCGCCGCGCGCTGCGGCGGTGATTTCAACGCTCACCACGACAGTCGTGTGGGTTGTCTCGGGAAAATTGTTTGCCCTGTATCTTTCCAACTTTTCCGCCATTGGAAAAATCTACGGTCCGTACGCGTTCATCCTCGTCCTGCTTATCTGGATCTATTACTCCTGCGTGATTTTTGTTCTCGGCGGCATTGCAGGCCAGTTGTATTGGGAGCGGAAGAGGGATATGGTGAGTCATTAAGAGTGCCTTGTTCTTCTTTGTCTGTTTAGTATATTGAAACCAACCCTGTTCCATCCATTACCTTTTCAGGTTCTTCATGTCTGAAAAAAATTCTCTCGAGTACCTTCATACCCTTACCGCCAAAGCTTCACAAGGTGGAGGCGCCCAACGGATCGATGACCAGCATAAGAAGGGCAAGCTCACCGCCCGCGAGCGACTGAATATACTTCTGGATGAAGGGAGCTTCGAGGAAACAGATATGTTTGTGGAACATCGTTCACATGATTTCGGTCTGGAGAAACAGCGGTTCCTTGGCGATGGCGTTGTGACGGGTACGGGCCGGATCGACGGCCGGCTGGTGTGTGTGTTCAGTCAGGATTTTACCGTGTTCGGGGGTTCGCTCTCGGAGGCGCACGCGGAAAAGATCAAGAAGATTATGGATCTTGCCATGAAGGTTGGTTGTCCGGTGATCGGGTTGAACGATTCCGGCGGCGCGAGAATCCAGGAAGGCGTCGTCAGTCTGGGCGGCTACGCGGATATTTTTCTTCGGAACACGCTCGCCTCCGGAGTGATACCCCAGATTTCCGCGATCATGGGCCCGTGTGCCGGCGGAGCCGTGTACTCTCCGGCGATTACAGATTTTACGCTCATGGTGAAAAACACGAGCTACATGTTTGTGACAGGGCCGAACGTGGTGAAGACAGTGACGCATCAGGATGTGACTTCTGAAGACCTTGGCGGCGCGATGACCCACGCCTCAAAAAGCGGCGTTGCGCACTTTGCCTGTGACAGCGAGGTGCAGTGTCTCGAAAACATCCGCACTCTTATGGGATTCATCCCCTCCAACAATGTTGATGATCCACCCGTGATGCAGAATGACGACAGCCCGGATCGTCGCGATGCGGAGCTGAATACGATCGTTCCGGAAAATCCTTTGAAGCCGTACGACATCAAGGATGTGATTCTTCGTGTTGTTGACAAGAATCATTTCTTTGAAGTGCACGAACACTACGCGGCGAACATTGTTGTGGGGTTTGCGCGCCTCGGCGGACGTCCCGTGGGAATCGTTGCGAACCAGCCAAGCGTGCTTGCGGGTGTTTTGGATATTGATTCTTCCCGGAAGGCGGGGCGGTTTGTCCGTTTTTGCGATGCGTTCAATATTCCCCTGGTGGTGTTTGAGGACGTGCCCGGTTTCCTTCCCGGAACGGATCAGGAGTGGCGCGGGATTATCACGAATGGCGCGAAACTTCTGTACGCATTTTGTGAAGCGACGGTTCCGAAGGTCACCGTCATCACCCGCAAAGCATACGGCGGCGCGTATGACGTCATGAGCTCCAAGCACATCCGCGGCGACATGAACTTCGCGTGGCCCAGTGCGGAGATTGCAGTCATGGGGCCGAAGGGCGCGGCAGAGGTTATCTTCAAAAAGGAGATCGACAAGGCGGAAGACAAGGAGAAAGCGCTCGCGGAGAAGGAGAAGGACTATCGCGAGAAGTTTGCCCATCCGTATCTTGCGGCGAGCCGGGGTTACATCGACGCGGTGATCGAGCCGAGTGAAACGCGCCCGCGGCTTATTCGCGCTCTTGCCATCCTGGATTCCAAGGTCGATACCAACCCCCGGAAGAAGCATGGCAATATTCCTCTTTAGAGAAGAAATAATTCCCCCATTCCCCCTCCAGAGCCAAAAAACCCTTGACTCTGCCCGCCTCATCGGTTATCTTCTGCTGGCACAAAACATGTAAGCGATAACATGTAAAACCTACTGGTGGGAGGAATGACGAAAAGCATTCTCGGGGCAGGGTGTGCTCTGCTTCTCATTTTAGCTTCGTGTTCCTCGGATCGTGCAACGCACGAATTCGAGCGCACTCCGTTGCCGGCTCCTGTTGCCGCGCCCGTGTTCTCCATTGACGAACCCGTGACGCCAATTGCTGAGACTGAAGAGCTCCTGCTCGCCAGCGATGATTCACTTATCGCTGTGAGATTGGAAGAAGCCCGGCTGCACTACCTTTCTGCAATGTCCGCCCAGGAGAATGGCGATTCTGTCCGCAGTGCCATGCAGTTCGAAGAAGCCATTGCCATTCTGAACGAACTCAGCTACGAACCGGAGATTGAAGACAACCAGGATTTCAACGATCTCAGCAGAACCATCATTGAAGATTACGAGCAGTACATCGCGAAGCTGGATGAACTTGATCCGGAAGCGTCGGTGTTTGCGTTGCGGCAGAAACTGAATCAGGCAACAGACCCGAATGACTCTGTCGATGCCGGTGCGCCGAGTATTGTCATTGAAGGAACCACCGTTCCACTTGAAGTAAACCGCCTCGTTCAACAGAGTCTTGCATTTTTTCAGGGGCGTGGACGCGAACATATGGAGCGCTGGATTGTCCGCTCCGGGAAATACTTCCCGATGATGAAAAGAATTTTGAAAGAGGAAGGCGTCCCCGAAGAGATCGTGTATCTCTCAATGGTGGAGAGCGGCTTGAATCCGCTGGCCCGGTCGTGGGCAAAGGCCGTGGGCATGTGGCAGTTCATGAAGGGAACCGGGAAGCTCTACGGTTTGGAAGCAAATT
>CAZJYO010000284.1:0-3248 GCA_964550275.1 uncultured Chitinophagales bacterium | reverse complement strand
GCTCAAATTTAGGCGGCTCAGAAACTGCAGTCGATTTGTAATGAGACCTGTCTGTCATGCGGGATCATGAATTCCCCGTCCAGGACATGAGTATCCGCGAACTTGCCGGAAAGCAGGAACCCGCCCGGCAACGGATATGCGATCACCAGATAATACCGTATCCCCTTGCCGTACAGTGGTGGAATGGACGAGGTGCCTCGCAACTCGGCCTCATACTCATACACCCGCGAGTCATAGGAGTCCGTATCAAAGAAAATAAGACGGCCTTGAATCGAAAAGCGCGCCCTGTCTCGGTATTGAATTTCCTGGAAAACCAGGTGGCCCGTTTCCTTCCGTCTCATGGTGCCGTAGGAAATGAACGTCGCTTCAACCCTGCCTGCCACGGAGAGTTGCCGGTTCACATGATACACTGCATGAAGCCGCACGCGATGCTGACGGCGATCATCAAGAATTCTGTTCTCACGCTCGCCAGCATCTTCATAGGTTTCCGCGGACGATGTGGTCTTCGTTCCTGCCCGCGCAAGAAGATTCAATCGTTGTGACACGTCCACATCCGCCTGGACAAAGAGATCGTACCCTTTGGAAGGAAATGGAATCGTGGATGTTCTCCAGGGACGCGCAAACTGATCCACATATGTTCTGATTCTCAGCCACCGGGCTGGCGATGCGTCCACGCCGAAATAGAATCCGCGTTCGTTGGTCACATCACCATATTCCCCGAATCCCGCTGCATGCGGATTATGAAACGACGTAGAGTAATCGCGATACGCAACCGATGCATGCACCTCGTTGCTGAAACGAATGACACCGCCTCCAAGCATTGCCAACCCTCCTGCCTCTGAACGCGCCGCTTCAACAAATGTTGAGAGCCGCCCCACAACCGCCTGACCGTCAACACCGACAATAGTGAATGCGTTGCCGGTGAACGCGAAAGCATCGTCCGAAACAAAAGGGTGGTCGTATCGGCCGGCAGAAACACTCGCGCCTATTTTCCAGGAGTCCTCTCCACGCACATGAACAGCGCCTCCGAACATCTGCTCATGCACCTGGTTTCTTTTTCTGATCTCTGCATCATTGCGAAGCAGTCCGTCTTCATCCAGGGAAAGAACCGCATTGCTTTCGTTTATCGTTGCGGAAAGATGCCGGGATGAGCCAAATGACATGACTTCCAGCAGACCGAAACCCAGTGACTGCCGGGCTTGCACGGCAACGCCGCGAAGAAAATTGAATTCGTTGGTTGACCGATAGGGTCTGGCATCAGAACCGGATTTCCTCACGGCGCGAATCACATCCGCTCCCTTGGCAAAGCTTGTCGGGGACCAGAACACCAGGCCCTGTCCGTTCTCTACCGTGAAATCGCCGGCAACAATGCGCGACAAAAACAGAACATCCTTTGCGGCAACATACGCCGAGGCAAATCCATCGACAAAGCGTTCGCCTGCATCCTTTTCAAACAACGCGCCGGCTTCAATATGTTCAGACGGAACGGTAACGAGCCGCGAATACGATTTCACCATTGAACCGCGGAACTCCCCTTCCTCACGTGAGATCATGTCCCGCAAGATCCTTGCGCGCACCTCAACGACAGGCCGGCTCCGCGAAGCTCGCAGTGTTGCAGGTTGTGTATGCACGGCGACAAACGGCTCCAGCGCCGCATACACGCGAGGGCCGATTTCTTCCATGACCCGCAGCTGCTGAACAGAAGAAAACCTCCCGACACGCTTTCGCAAATCGATAATAGCGCGGGCGTCTTCGAGCGTAACATCGGGCACGAGCGCCAGTTCATCTGCAGTAACCTTGTTAAGATCAAAAGGATGGTCGGCAATGTGTTCAAGCATATCCTTCAGGACAGAGGCGCCATCGTCCGATGTCACTTGCTCCAGCGTGCCTTCAATAACGGAATTGCCACGCACGAAAGTGCTCTCCGGCTCGTCTATGTGTGAGGTCAACAACGATGCGCCTATGACAACGCAGAAGGAAATCATTGCTACAATTGATTCAAGAAGAAGATGAGAGACGCCTGATGGGTAAGCCCCAGATCGGCAGTGCTTGAAAAGCCATAGTCAAGGCGGATGAATTCGAACGACAAACCGACGCCGGCATTCAGCACAGAGGGCTCCGTGCAAACACCTGTGCGCAATCGTACGGACTCCACAATCGCGTACTCCAGACTAAAGACAAGTTCGGGCGCGTAGCGCACGTCCTTCACAATATCAACGGCAATCACCCCGACATCAAACGGTTCGTACGCGATGCCGGTGGCAAACACCTGCGGCAATGGTTCTTGCGCTTCTCCGAGCTTGGGAAAATTAATGTTGGTCGCAGCAAAACCCCAACGAACGTCGTCGGTGATTTCGAGGACACCTCCCAGATCAACCCCAAATGTCGAGGCGTTTCCGTAATTCTGGATAGCCAGCCCGTAATAGTTGAGGGCGACGCCAACATGCATTCCGGAGGAAATGGTAGCGGCGTAAGACAACGCAAAATTCACTTCACGATACAGATCAAATCCGAACCTTGATCCGGAAAGGGAAAGATGTCCGAATGACGCCGGTTCGATGTATAAGACACTCCCTTGTGAAAGCTCTTTGAGTCCGAACGGTTGGGGAGCGTAAGAAACCGCGAGAATGCGATCATCATGCAGTTGAAGCAATGCGGGATTCATTGTGGAGGCCCAAGGGTCAGAGGAGGAGGCCATGGTCGTACCGCCTAACATGAGCGCAGGACTGCCTTGTGAGCGCTTGTCGAATGCCGCAAACGCATTCGCAGTGACAACAGCAAAAAGAATCAGTGCTTTCCACATGATGTTTTTCCTCCCCGGTTGAAGGTTGTCTCTCTACTTGGCAGTGCCTCAGTTTGATGCCGATCGGTCAGCCGGGACGCCTGCCTGCTGCAGGAAGGGCTGACCCCCTCACGTATGCAGTAGAACGACCGTCCCGGTCGTTCGCCGAGTTGCCAGACTGAGACACTGCTCTTTACCTTTACCTTGACCTGTCTAATCAAAAGGCATATATTGCATCACGACCGGATTTCGCGGAGCGGGAACCCCGCCACTCAAAAAAAGGAATAAGCATGTACCAGCGTCTCTTCGGATTGTTTGTTTCATCATTCCTTCTTGTACCCTCATCCCTCGTAGCGCAAAAGATTACGTGCGACCTTCAGGTGGATTACAAGCAAATAGGCGACGCGCAGTACGACCTTCTGACACACTTCAAAGAGGACATCCAGAACTACATCAAGGACTATAC
>CAZJYO010000283.1:0-3263 GCA_964550275.1 uncultured Chitinophagales bacterium | reverse complement strand
GCCTGCTTTCAACGATTCCCGACGAAGACTTGTGGGCATTCCGGACAATGCTTCGACGCGAACTTGTGGAGTTCGCGCGCAAACGCCTGCGCGAACAGCATTTGCGTCACGGAGGAGAAGGGGTCGGCATGTATGACGATGTGCTTTCACCCGAAGCGTTAACCGTGGGGTTTGCGCGGAGGTTCGCAACATACAAGCGTGCTCCTCTTTTCTTCAGAGATCTTGAATGGGCCATCAAGATATTGACGAACAGGGAGAAACCTGTGCAACTTGTGTTCGCAGGAAAGGCACATCCGCGCGACGATGCAGGTAAGCAGTTCATCCAGCAAGTTGTCAATATCACCCGCCGCATTGATCTCTTTGGCAAAGTCGTTTTCCTGGAGGACTACGACATCAATGTCGCGCGGCATATGGTTGCCGGCTGTGACATCTGGTTGAACACGCCGCGCAGACCGATGGAAGCGTGCGGCACAAGCGGCATGAAAGTTCTTGTGCATGGCGGCTTGAATGCAAGCACAATGGACGGATGGTGGCGCGAAGGTTTCGACGGAAAGAATGGATGGAAAATTGGAGAAGACACCACCGCGAGCAGCGAGAACATGCAGGATGAATTGGACGCGGCGTCACTCCGTTCAATTCTTGAAAATGAGGCCATCCCGCAGTTTTACAAACGCGGAAAAGACGGAATCCCCCATGAGTGGTTGAAGCGAGTCAGGCATTCAATGAGGACGCTCATTCCTGAATACAATACCAATCGCATGGTTGAAGAATACACGAAGAAGTATTACCTCACGAAGTAGCGCGGTGATGGACATCGTGGGTTTCTGCGGGTTCAAGGTGGCTGTTGATATGTGAGAAGACGTCCAGCGAACCGGCAAGCGTTGTTTCAATTTCTGTTGCCGTTTTATGTGCTTCATCCAACGCCACACCGGATTGAAAAAGCAGATGGTACTCAATCCACACTGAGTTTCCACTCCGACGCACATGCAATTCATGGTACCGCAGTTTCCGTGCGGCGGTTTCCCTGTCAAGGACACTCCTGATACGAAGATTCAAGTCAGGGTCCGCCTCATCCATTAACCCGCCAACAGCTTTGCGAACAAGTTTCGCTCCGGTCACCAGAATATTAATCGCAACAATGATGGCAACGATCGGATCCCACAAAAGCCAGCCGGTGACCAACACCAGCACCAACCCTGCAACCACTCCAAAGCTTGTCCACGAATCGGTGAGTACATGTTTGCCATTGGCAATGAGAATGAGAGAATCCGTTTTCTTCCCGCGCCACACGAGAAATGTACCCAGCCCAAGATTCAGCACTGATGCAGCGAGAACGATCAGCATCCCGCTGTCAACATTCTTGATCGTGACACCGAACAGGAGTTTTGAGACTGCTTCGTAGACAATAAAACCCGCCGCAAGCATTATCAGCCCACCTTCAACTCCCGCCGAGAAATAGACGATCTTCTCATGACCGAACGGATGGCGATCGTCCGCTGGACGATGACTCAACCGCATGCTGAACGCTGCAAATGCAACAGCACATACATGAACCACCGATTCAGCGGCATCGGAAAAAATTGAGGCGGAATCGGTCAGCGCAAACCCGTACCATTTTCCCACCAGCATCAGCAACCCGACGATGAGGGAGAGCCGGATTGCAAAACGCTGTGATTTTATGCGCGATGGTATGATTTCCCGGGGATGCACGGTTCTTGCGTCAATACTATGTATTTGCTTTGGGAGAATCAACCAACTTCCGCATTAAATCGTTGACGCTCTTTCCCGATTTTCGTACCATGAATCGCCTTTCATCCAGCATGTCGAACAGCTTCATAGAGAACAGATTTTGAAGATCGGCATTCCCAAAGAGACCGTTTCCGGCGAACTGCGTGTCGCGGTCATTCCGCAAATGGTTTCTTCCCTTATCAAAGATGGTCACGAGGTGCTTGTTCAATCAGGGGCCGGGTTGTCCGCGTCGTTTGATGACGCGGCGTACACTCAGGCGGGTGCGCGAATTGTTTCCGCGGCAGGACAGTTGTTCAGCGAGTCGGATGCCATCCTCAAGGTTCTCTCCTTGACTTCGCAGGAGAAGGATCTCATCAAGGAGGGTTCCGTCTATTGCGGATTCTTCACGCCGCATTCAAGTGGTGATCTGATTCGTTCCTTTGCTCAAAGAAAAATCACTGCCTTCTCCATGGAGTATGTTCCCCGCATAACACGCGCGCAAAGCATGGATGCTCTCAGCTCCATGGCCACCATCGCGGGATACAAATCTGTTTTGCTTGCGGCGGAAAAACTGGACAAGATGTTCCCGCTTCTCATGACCGCGGCGGGAACCGTTCCGCCGGCAACCGTGCTTGTTCTCGGGGTTGGCGTTGCCGGACTCCAGGCAATCGCCACGGCGAAACGGCTTGGTGCAAAAGTTGAAGCATTCGATCCGCGTCCCGCGGTGAAAGAGCAGGTCAAAAGCGTGGGCGCGACATTTGTGGAAATGGAAATCACCGAGAATGTTGAAACGGCCGGTGGATACGCGAAGGAACAGTCCGAGGAATTCCTTCGGAAAGAACGAGAGGTCATTGGGGCCCGATTGCCCAAGGTTGACGTGGTGATTTGTACCGCGCAGATTTTCGGAAAGCGAGCGCCCGTGCTCATTTCCAAGGAAATGGTTGCAATGATGAGACCCGGGTCGGTGATTATTGACATTGCCGCGGAACAAGGCGGAAATTGCGAACTCACCAAAGCGCGGGAAACGGTCACTGAACGCGGGGTGACGATTGTCGGCGCGGTAAACCTTCCGGCGACCGTTCCACTCCATGCCAGCCAGATGTATTCACGTAACATCACCAACCTGTTCAAGCATCTCTTCCCGAAAGCAGGCGCAACTCCCGACTTCAACGATGATATCGTCAAGGGTTCCTGCATTACGCATAATGGTGAGATCGTCAATGAGAGTGTGCGCGCCGCATTGCAAGGAGGAAAAGTATGATAAATCGTCTCCGGCTTATGTTCGTCGGTTTTCTCTTTGTCTCAACCACGGTTCTCGCTCAAGAGCAACAGCACGCCGCGGAGCAAAGCACTGATTACTGGTCACTGCTGTTCGTGTTTGTGCTTTCGACATTCATTGGAATGGGAGTTATCGCCCGAGTTTCCCGACTTCTACACACGCCCCTCATGTCGATCACCAATGCGATCTCCGCAATCGCGGTCGTTGGCTCCATTATTGTCACCGGGTCAGACTATCCGACGGAAATACGAATCCT
>CAZJYO010000282.1:0-3296 GCA_964550275.1 uncultured Chitinophagales bacterium | reverse complement strand
GCTTTCTCACGCATTCGGTGGGCTCGCGGCCGGACTTGTCGGCACGGCAAAATTTTATCTCTGGTCCGGCGAAGGCTCTGAACAATTGACTGCATTTCGTACCGGCGCAATCGTTGTTGAAGTGATCCTCGGTTTCCTGACGTTCACGGGAAGTCTCATGGCCGCAGGCAAGCTTCAGGAAATCAAATGGATTCCGCAGCGGCCTGTGACCTATCCATTGCAAAACGTCACGAATATCGGATTGCTCGTTGTAGCCGCAGGGTTGGGAATTCTTCTTGTCGTTGATCCGACCGGCCCCTGGTCCACTATCGCCTTCCCTGCGATCATAGCGTTGGCGCTGATGTTCGGTGTACTGCTGATCATCCCCATTGGCGGCGCGGATATGCCCACGGTGATTTCTATTCTGAATTCTTACGCGGGGCTTTCTGCTGTTGCAATGGGATTCGTTCTCGACAACAAACTGCTCATCACCGCGGGCGCTCTTGACGGTTCGAGCGGATTGATTCTCTCCATCATTATGTGCAAGGCGATGAACCGCTCGTTCACCAATGTCTTGTTCGGCGCTTTCGGAAGCGTACAGGCCGCGAAGCAGGAAGGAATCCAAAAGCGATACAAGGAAGAAACGATCGAAGGCGCCGCGCAAATTCTTGAGCAAGCGAGCGCCGTGGTGATCATTCCCGGTTACGGCATGGCAGTTGCCCAGGCACAACACCGCGTGCGCGAGTTGTATGACATTCTGAAGAAGAAAGGTATCACCGTAAAGTTCGCGATTCATCCTGTCGCCGGCCGCATGCCGGGGCACATGAATGTTCTTTTGGCGGAAGCTGATATTCCCTACGACGACCTTGCGGAAATGGACGACATCAATCCGGAAATGCCGCAGTTTGATGTAGCCCTTGTTGTTGGCGCCAACGATGTTGTCAACCCTGCGGCCCGGTTCGATAAATCAACGCCTATTTACGGTATGCCCATCATTGACGCTGACAAAGCTCGTACGGTGTTTGCCATCAAGCGAAGCAAGAACCCCGGATTCGCCGGCATAGACAACGAGCTTTATTTCGCCGATGGCACATTTATGCTGTTTGGCGATGCTAAAAATGTCGTCGGAGAGCTGGCAAAACAGCTTTCCGGAGGCGGTGGAGGCCATTAGGAACCCCAAAAAGCTCAATCTCGTCTGTATCTTCACCCGATGTTTCCCGTATTACTATTAGCTCAACCACACCTGTACTACACCCTGAAAGGTTACTCATGAAAATTCTTCAAAGCATGGTTGCCCTTTGCCTTGTGTTGGGAGTTGCTACCACAGCCCGGTCACAGCAGGACGCGCGGCTTTTGCGCTTCCCCGCGACATACGGTGACCAGATCGTCTTCACGTACGCCGGCGATCTCTACACCGTTTCATCCACAGGCGGCACGGCACGCAAGCTTACCAACGATGTCGGCAACGAAATGTTCGCACGCTTCTCTCCCGATGGAAAATGGATCGCGTTCACCGGACAGTATGACGGCAATACAGAAGTGTATTTGATGCCTTCCGAAGGTGGATCGCCGAAACGTTTGACGTACACAGCAACTCTCGGTCGTGATGATGTTTCGGATCGCATGGGTCCCAACAACATCGTGATGACATGGCGCGATGACAAGAGCATCATCTATCGCTCGCGACGCATCGAGCGCAATGACTTTATCGGTCAGTTATTTGTGGCTTCCGTTGAAGGTGGCATCCCGGAACAACTCCCGCTTCCCCGCGGCGGTTTCTGTTCTTTCTCTCCCGACAAAAAGCAGATGGCGTATAACCGCGTGTTCCGCGAGTTCCGCACGTGGAAACACTACCGCGGCGGACAAGCGGACGACATCTGGATTTATGATTTCGACAAGAAGACCATCAACAACATCACCAATAATCCCGGACAAGACATCATCCCGATGTGGTCCGGAAACAAAGTATATTTTCTCTCCGATCGTGATTACCGGCTGAACCTGTTTGTCTATGACTTCACATCGAAGCAAACCAAAAAACTCACCGACTTCACAGAGTTCGATTGTAAGTTCCCATCGTTAGGGAATGACGCCATCGTGTTCGAGAACGGCGGATACATTTACAGAATGGATCTTGCAACCGAGAAGGCCGTCAAGGTTCCGATCTCTCTCAAAGAAGATCTTGACATCGGCAGAAACACCTGGAAGGACGTCAGCAAGGAAGTCACCAACTACGAGATCAGTCCGGATGGAAACCGCGCGCTTCTTGGCGCCCGTGGCGACGTGTTCACCGTTCCCGCAAAGTACGGCAACATCCGCAACATCACAGCAACACCTGGAGTTCATGAGCGCAATTCCAAGTGGTCACCGGACGGAAAATGGATTGCCTACATTTCCGATGCATCAGGCGAGGATGAATTGTACATCCGCGCGCAGGATGGAACCGGAACCGCGACGCAGTTGACCAAAAACGGTGATACCTACAAGTATCAAATGTACTGGTCGCCGGACAGCAAGAGACTTCTGTGGGGCGACAAGAAACTCCGGCTCCAGTATGTTGACGTGGAATCAAAACGCGTCACGCAGGTTGCCCAGGCAAAGGCATGGGAAATTACAGAGTACACCTGGTCTTCCGACAGCAAATGGATCGCGTATGCAAAGCCGGAAGAGAAACAAGCAACGACAGTCTATCTGTATTCCGTGGACAAGAACCAAAGCCATCCCGTTACCGACGGCTGGTTTTCTTCAAGTTCACCGGCATTCAGTTCCGACGGCAAGTACCTTTTCTTCGTCTCCAGCCGATCCTTCTCGCCGACATACGGCCAGACTGAATGGAACCACGTCTATCTCGATATGAGCAGTATTTTTTTCGTGACGCTTGCGAAGAGCACGAAGTCGCCGTTTGAGCCCAAGAGTGATGAGGTGGAGATCAAGAAGGAAGAAAAGGAATCCGGGAAGAAAGACGACAAGAAAGAGGGCAAGGACGAAAAGAAGAAGGATGAAGGTCCCAGGACGATCACGGTTGATATTGACGGAATCATGGAGAGGATTGCGGTTCTTCCCATCTCATCCGCCAACTATGGCGGGCTCCAATCCGCCGGCGGCAATCTGTTTTACGTCCGCAACAGCAGTAAGGATGACAAGAGCAAGCTCTTCATGTTCGACTTTGAGAAACAGAAAGAGAACGAACTTGGCGACTTCGGGGGATTCGAGATTTCCGCCAACGGCTAGTAGTTGGTCATTGGCAGTGAGGGGAGGTATTTCATTATCGACTTGCCTTCGGGGAAAATTGAACCAAAAGACAAGCTGAACCTGAG
>CAZJYO010000281.1:0-3309 GCA_964550275.1 uncultured Chitinophagales bacterium | reverse complement strand
ATTGAGAAGCGCGGAGAGGGCGTTCATCATCTCTCGTTCGAGGTAGATGATATCCACGGCGATATTGAAAGTCTCAAGGTCGAAGGATTTCAGATGATTGACGAGAAAGCCCGTATTGGCGCCGATGGTTTCAAGATTGCCTTCCTGCATCCCAAGTCCACCAATGGAGTTTTGATCGAGATCAGTCAGAAACTCTGACATGCGGGACGGTTGTGGTGCATGAATCCCTCAACATAAGCATAGCACGGGAAGAGATCAGCTTGCAGGAGAAGCTGGAAAATCTTCCCCCCGGGCCCGGTGTGTATCAGCACAAGGACGCAACCGGCAAAGTATTGTACGTCGGGAAAGCCAAGAACCTCCGTAGTCGTGTCCGCCAGTATTTCCAGAAATCCCGCTCCGTGGATCCGCGCATCGAGTTGATGCTCGCAAAGGTGACAGACCTTGAAATCATCGTCACCGATTCCGAGGTTGAAGCTCTCATCCTCGAAGCCAACCTCATCAAGAAGTTCAAGCCTCGTTACAATGTGAACTTGAAAGATGACAAGAGCTATCCCTACATTGTCATCACCAACGAGCCATATCCCCGTGCGTTTGTCACCCGGCGCATTATCCGTGATGGATCCCGGTATTTCGGTCCGTACACCGACGTAAAAAATGTCCGCGCCGCTCTTAAGTCAATCCGCGATATCTTCATGATTCGAAGTTGTAATTATCACATCGACGAAGAAACAATCCGCAAGCGTAAAATCAAGGTATGTCTGGATTACCACATTAAGAAGTGCGAAGGACCCTGCGAGGGACTGGTTTCGGCAATACAATACAATGCGATGATTGAACAGGTCGCACGGGTTCTTGAAGGAAAAACCGAAACACTTTTGCAGTCATTGCGCGAGGAAATGGGGAGACTTGCTGCAGAAATGAAATTCGAAGACGCGGCGGCATTGCGTGACCGCATCAAGGGTTTGCAGGCGTACAGTGAGCGCCAGAAAGCGGTTGACTTGGATCCCCTGGACAGAGACATCATGGCGTTTGCCGTTGATGATGACGACGCATGCGGGGTGATTTTCAAAGTGCGCGATGGCAAGATGATCGGCAGGCAGCATTACTATATGAATCACGTTGAGCATAAAACCGATCAGGAAATTCTGGGCACGCTGATTCAACAGTACTATCTTGAATCGGATTACGTTCCCCGTGAGGTTTTTGTCCAGGCGGCGCTTGACGATACGGAGACGATTCAACAATGGCTGGGCGAGAAAAGTGATCATCCTGTGACTGTTGTGTGTCCCACGGAAGGCGAAGAGGCAAAGCTTGTCCGGTTGGCGATAAGCAATGCGAAGTTTCTTGTGGATGAACTCAAGATACAAAAACTAAAGCGTGCCGATGCGGTTCCCCATGCAATAAAAGCGCTTCAAAGGGACTTGCGGCTTGAGAGAACGCCGCGCACGATCGAATGCTTTGACATTTCCAATTTCCAAGGCACGGATTCCGTCGCTTCGATGGTTGTCTTCGGCGATGGAAAATCGAAAAAGAGCGCATACCGGAAATTCAAAATCAAAACCGTTACCGGTCCCGATGATTTTGCCAGCATGCAGGAAGTGATTCACCGGAGGTACAAGCGCTTGTTGGACGAAGGCGGCACTCTTCCCGATTTGATTATGGTCGATGGCGGAAAAGGACAGCTTTCCAGCGCGGTTGAAGCTCTGAAACAACTTGGCATCCGTGATCAGCAGATCATCGGATTGGCAAAGCGGCTCGAAGAGGTGTTTCTTCCCGGGAAGAGTGAACCGGAGATTCTTCCGAAGACGTCATCAGGACTGCGGTTGCTTCAACAGGTAAGGGATGAAGCGCATCGTTTTGCAATTACGTACCACCGCAGTTTGCGCGCGAAACGCACACTGCAAACGGAGCTTGACCTTGTGAAGGGCATTGGAAAGAAGCGCGCACAGGAATTGCTTGAGGCATTCGGATCGGTTCAGGGCGTGAAGTTTGCAACGCAGGAACAGCTCGCGGAGATTGTGGGCGAGAAAGTTGCCGCGAAGATAAAAGAACACTTTGAGGAGTCGGAGGAAGAAATGAAACCCCTTGACGGTTGATCCTTAGGGTTCCAGCTAACTACGACTTCGCCTGCATGGGTTTCCACCGGAACGCTGTCTACATCGGAGGAAATTCCACACAGATTGGATTCTCCCGGATTTCCCACATCGTTGCATGGGGTCCATAATGCGAGTACGGCTGGTTGTTAATACCGTTGCTCTCCTTCTGGCTTTCGGTGTCGTGGTGTCTTCTTTTTTTCCCGATGGAACGAACTGGGGTGTTCACCATTTCGGATTCCTCTCTGAATGGGCTGGCGCAGTCGCTGCATTATGCATAGCCACAAGTGTGGTTCCGTCCGTTCAGGGGGCCCTCGTTTCATTCCTGCGGAGTATCGTCGGGTGGTTTGTTGCCAGGCCCTTCCGGTCGCGGCGACAATGGCTAATCCTCTGGCTGGTTGCCCTCGCCATTGTGTTCTGGCTGTTCCGGCAACAGCTCTTCCTTCTTGGTGATGGATTGCTTGCCACACGCAATTTGTCCGTCGTCGAAACCGTCGCTGATCTCCCGCGTGAGTTCATCCATGCGCCGATGGTCGGACTGATTGTCTGGAAAGCATCGGGGTTGCTCACCGCAACTCTGGCGACGGAATACACGCACACGGCGTTTCAAACCGTGAGTGTTCTGTGCGGTCTTGGTGCTCTCTTCGTGTGTTTCAGATTTGCGCGCCTCATGGGAGGTGATTCCCTGGATCGTACCATCACTTCACTGTTCCTCTTCTGTGGCGGGGCGTTGCAACTGTGGTTCGGATATGTGGAAACATATCCCTTGGCATATCTTGCTGTGCTCATGTTCCTTCTTGCAGGATTGAAATTCTTGCAAACAGGATCCGGCCTGTTTTGGTCCTCGCTGGCGTTTGCTTTCATGGTCACATGTCATTTCGGTACTGCATGGTTCGTTCCGGCCCTTGCTTACCTCTGGTGGCGTTCCTTCAGGTCAGGGAAGCGAAAAGAGGCGCTTGTTGCGGCAGCAGTTCTTGTCCCTACCTTGCTTGTACTCCTCGTGGTGTGCGGATATCCGCCCGGGCAGTTTCTTAGCGTGCTCTTTGGTGAGGGCGAGTCACACATTCTCCCGGTGTTTGAGACGAGGACACATTGGGAGGCCTATCCAATGATGTCGGTTTGGCATGTTGTTGATCTGGCCAACCTCCACTTTCTTCTTGCACCGTTCGGCGTGATGCTTATTGTCCTTGTCCTGGTGCAGCAACGTGCAACGGTC
>CAZJYO010000280.1:0-3332 GCA_964550275.1 uncultured Chitinophagales bacterium | reverse complement strand
GCTTGAAGATGCACTGCGTGATGATCTAAACCGCCGTGCTTTGCGCGCGATGGCGGTGCTCAGGCCCATCAAAGTTGTGATTGAGAACTATCCAGAAGGCACAGTTGAAGAACTCGATGCCGTTAACAATCCAGAAGATCCATCAGCGGGATCGCGGACTGTCCCATTTTCGCGGACGCTCTACATCGAGCAGGATGATTTCCGGGAGGTCCCGCCGCCGAAATATTTCCGGCTTTCTCCGGGAACTGAAGTTCGCTTGCGCTACGCGTACATCATTAAGTGTGTTGGCATTACGAAAGATCCGGTGACCGGCGCCATTACTGAAATCAGATGCACGTATGATCCGGAAACCAAGAGCGGCTCTGCGGCCGCCGGGAGAAAAGTCAAAGGCACGATCCATTGGGTTTCGGCTCAACATGCTTTGGATGCCGAGGTTCGTGTGTACGACCGGCTGTTTCAAAACGAAGACCCGGTGGGCGATCAGTGGATGGAATCAATCAATCCGAATTCTCTTGAGGTTGTCAGAGGAGCGAAACTGGAGCCGTCATTGGCGAAAGCCCGTGTGCAGGATCGTTTTCAGTTCGAACGGATTGGCTATTTTTGTGTCGACAAAGATTCGACTTCGGATCATTTGGTGTTTAACAGGGCGGTAACTTTACGCGACACATGGGCCAAGATTCAAAAGACCTGACGGTAGGGTAGTGTCTCAGTTTGGTGCTCAGCGAACGACCGAGACCTGCCCGTCCAATTATGACGCATCTCTTGGCAGGCGGGCGGTCGTTCCACTGCATATATGTGTGGGTCAGCCCTGCCTGCAGCAGGCAGGCGTCTCGGCTGACCGATAGGCATCAAACGAAGACATTGCCGACTATCGTTGATTCTCGGTTGATCAATATCTATATTCCTCCACACGTCTCATGATAGAACTCAATGTCATCCGCCTTCGTAACGCAGTGTTTTACGCATACCACGGGGCGCTCACGGATGAGCAGAACCTTGGCGGAAAATTTGAATTCGATGTGGATATGTATTGCGACCTTTCTGCCGCCATGGAGAGTGATTCACTCAAGAAAACTGTTGACTACGAAAAGGTGTATGCATTCATCCAGAAGGTTGTCCTCGAAAAGAAGTATCACCTGATCGAAGCGCTGGCAAACACGATTGCCCGAGGTCTGTTGCGTGAGTTTTACAACATCGAAAAAATAGTCGTCCGTGTTCGCAAGCCGCATCCTCCCGTGAAGGGTGTTGTTGATCATGTGGAGGTAGAGATTACCCAGCACCGATGAAAGTCTATCATGTGTTTCTGGGATTGGGTTCAAACCTCGGTAACAGACACACCAATCTCCAGCGTGCTGTTGATGAAATCAAGTCGATTCAGGATGTTTCGGTTGTGTGGGCTTCCTCCGTGTATGAAACGGAACCGTGGGGAAAAAAGGATCAACCGGCGTTCCTCAATATTTGCATGGAAATCAACACGCCGTTGTTGCCCGGCGAGCTCTTGAAATCCCTAAAGAAGATCGAGTCCGGGTTGGCGCGTTCTTCCGGCGAACGCTGGGGACCGCGGGAAATTGACATAGATATTCTTGTGTATGATGGTTTCGTTCACGAAGATGCTGAAGTGACAGTTCCTCATCCTGAACTGGAACATCGAAAGTTTGTATTGGTGCCGTTGCAGGAAATCGCGCCTGATCTTGTTCATCCCGTGAACGGCATGACGATGACGGAGCTTCTTCGGGCAACGGGCGATAAGGGGCGGGTGGTGAAAACAGTGCATCATCTTCTTCTGTAGTCCTCACATCCAACTATCGGATTACGCTTGGCAAAAACTGAATCCATCGAAACGCTTATCGCCTCCAGCGAGCTCAGGCACATTGCCATCGAGGGCGTCATCGGCGCCGGAAAGACGTCGTTGTGCAACATGTTGGGCGAGCGGCTCAAAGCGAAAGTCGTCCTGGAACAGTTTGAAGAGAACCCCTTCCTCAAAGACTTTTACCGCGAGCCGGAACGTTACGCATTTCAAACGCAGATTTTCTTTCTCCTGACACGCTACAAGCAACAGCGTGAACTTGTCCAGGCGGATTTGTTTCACCGGTTTCTCATTACCGATTATATTTTTGAAAAGGATAAAATCTTTGCTTATCTCAATCTTCAGGATGAAGAATTGAAGCTGTACGAGACATTAGTGGAAAGCATTCAACACACCATTCCTGTTCCTGACCTTGTGTTGTACCTGCAATCGAGCGTTCCCCGTTTGATGTCCAACATCAAACATCGCGGACGCACGTATGAATCGGATATGTCCGAAGAGTATATCCGCGATCTGAACGAAGCGTATAACTACTTCTTCTTCAGGTATAAGTCCACCCCGTTGCTTATCGTCAACTCGACAGAGATGGATTTTGTGAATAACAAGCAGGATTTTGAGGACCTTCTTGCGGCGATTTTCAGACCGCAGCGTTCAGCCGTAGAGTATTACAACCCGATCCGTACCAAGACCAAGGAATAAGATGCTCCGCCTTTTTCAAATGGCAATAGTGGTCATGTTCGGTTACCTGCTGTGGCGGACATTCCGCATCATGAGCAGGTCATCCAAGCGTGACAACAGGTCTATCTATGATCCGCCAGAGAGAGAGCCCGAGAAGAAGCAATTCCGCGACGTAAAAGATGCAGAGTTTACCGACCTGAAGTCCTCCGAAAAGGAAAAGAAACCGGAGTAGCTCTCTGGTGCATCTCCTTGTTCAAGAACATCGAAAAGAGCTTCAAGGCTGCGCTCGCAGGAACACTCCAAGGCCTCTTCAGCGCATCGAGTAAGCCGGAAATCCCCAAGGCGTTCACAAGGATTTTGGTGATTCGCCAGCACAACCAGCTTGGCGACATGATTTGCGCAGTGCCAATGCTGCGCTCCCTTCGAACAGCTTTTCCGCAAGCACACATTTCGTTGATGGCAAGTCCGGTGAACTACGACATCATGCGCAACAACCGCTACGTTGATGAGGTGTTGGAATTCAGAAAGAGTGAATTCACCGGCGTCGGAATGATTCCCAAAACGATGAGCTTGGCTTCGGATTTACGTGCGAGGGAATTCGACCTTGCCATCGTTCCTGCTACGGTTTCCATTTCCTTCACAAGCGACTTTATTGCATTTCTTTGCAGAGCAAAAATCAGACGCGGCGTCGAGAGCCTGGGAGGGAAAGAGAATGCGTCCTCATTTTGTTTTAACTCTCCTCTGAAGTTGAATTGGGAAACGCAACCCCATCGTCATCAGACGTTGCGCAACATGGATATCCTTCGCGGTCTGTGTCCTGTTACAAGCGACCTCTCTCCTGAAGTGA
>CAZJYO010000279.1:0-3351 GCA_964550275.1 uncultured Chitinophagales bacterium | reverse complement strand
GGTGTCGGCGTATGGAAACTTTTTGAAATCGGATGTACTGAAGGTCGGCCATCACGGGAGTTCGACCAGCACTACCCCGGAATTTCTCGATGCTGTTCGTCCGGACTACGCGACGATATCTGTTGCCCAGTTCAACAAATTCAATCATCCGTCGGATGATGTTCTTGATCTTCTTGCATCGCGGAATGTTCAGATTGCGCGAACAGATGAGGAGGGCGCGATCATCTTTGAAACAGACGGCGAGACTTTGACAAAGTTGAACTGGCGCGAATGAAACTTGATTCTCCCTGCACCTCTCCGTATCATAACTTCATGAAAAGACCATCCAATGTTATTTTCACATCATGCCATCCAAAGTGAATTCGTCGGACGAGGATCGACGAAAACTTTCCGAATGGCTTGATCGCCTGGTGAAACCCGTCGTTGAGAAATATGGTGAACGACGGAAAATATTCCAGACAGATTCCGGTATTGAGGTGACACGGCTGGCCGCTCCTGACTCCTTCGATTACCAAAATTCACTCGGTTATCCCGGAGAGTTTCCTTTCACCCGCGGCCCCTACCCGACAATGTACCGCGGAAAATTCTGGACGATGCGGCAATACGCCGGCTTTGGTACTGCCGAGGAATCCAATGCGCGCTATCGTTATTTGCTTGATCATGGTACAACCGGACTTTCTGTTGCTTTCGATCTTCCTACGCAAATGGGTTACGATTCCGATCATCCTCTCGCTGAGGGCGAAGTAGGCAAAGTCGGCGTTGCAATCGATTCCCTCAAGGATATGGAAATCGCCTTTGAAGGGATTCCGCTTCAAAAGGTGACAACATCCATGACGATTAACGCGACAGCCGCAATTCTCCTCTGCATGTATGTTGCTTTGGCGAAACGTCAAGGGGTTGCGCCAAAGGAAATTTCCGGGACAATCCAGAATGACATTTTGAAAGAATACTCATCCCGCGGAACATACATCTATCCGCCCGCGCCATCGATGCGCCTGGTGACGGATACGTTTCAATGGTGCAGTCAGAACGTGCCGCGGTGGAACACGATCTCGATCAGCGGTTACCACATACGTGAAGCAGGTTCAACGGCGGTCCAAGAACTTGCATTCACGCTTGCAAATGGGATTGCTTACGTTGAAGCAGCGCTTCGCGCAGGACTCAATGTGGATTCCTTCGGTTCTCAACTGTCGTTCTTCTTCAACGCGCATAACAACTTCTTTGAAGAGGTGGCGAAGTTCCGGGCGGCGAGACGCTTGTGGAGTCGCATTATGAAGGAACGCTTCCACGCTAAGAATCCTGAAACGATGAAACTGCGCTTCCACGCGCAAACAGGGGGATCAACGTTAACTGCCCAACAAATCGATAACAACGTTGTACGTGTTTCTCTTCAAGCGCTTGCCGCTGTGCTTGGCGGATGCCAGTCGTTACACACGAACGGCCGCGATGAAGCTCTTGCTCTTCCCACAGAAGAATCAGCAACGTTGGCACTACGCACACAGCAAATCATTGCCCACGAGTCAGGCGTTGCGGATACGGTTGACCCGCTTGGGGGCTCATACTTCGTGGAGCAATTAACGGATGAAATCGAGAAGTGTGCGAACGAGTTGATTACCCGGATTGATGCGATGGGTGGCGCCGTCAAAGCAATTGAGCAAAAATTCTACCAGACGGAAATCGCTGAAAGCGCGTACAAGTACCAGCAAGCCATCGAGCAGAATGAGAAAACAGTTGTGGGAGTGAATGCTTTTGCCGGGAAGGAAGAGCATCCGGGGAATCTTTTGAAAATCAACGAGGCGGTCGGGCGGAAGCAGATAGAGCGACTGAAGTCGGTGAGAGCATCGCGTGATGGCAAAGCTGTTGGTGATGCGCTTGCGCGGCTGGAGAATGCGGCGCAGGGTTCGACAAATCTTCTTCCGCACATCTTAGAATCTGTTGAAGCGTATGCAACCGTCGGGGAGATTGCCGACGTCCTGAGAAAAGTCTGGGGTGAATACCGTGATCAATAATCTATCCTGAGCAAGGAAACCTCCGTGCCTCTGACAAAAGCAAAACTCAAAGAACTGCGCGAACTGACGCACCGTAAATACCGCGATGAAAGCCGGAAGTTCATTGTTGAAGGCGTGCGTTTGGTGCAAGAGGCGATTGATTCGGACTTCAAAGTTCTGGAGGCATACTACACGCCGGATATCAATGACCATCAGGGAGGGAAGACACTGTTACATCGCATTACAGAAAAGACCGGTCAGGTAACGCAAACAACCGCGCGGGAAATGGAGTTGATCTCGGAGACCGTCAGCTTTCAGGGCGTCCTTGCCGTCATGAAGCAAAAACAATTCACGGTCGAATCTGTTCTGACAAAAAGCAATTCTCCTTCTGTTGTCGTGGCGTTCGACGGCGTTTCAGACCCCGGCAATCTCGGAACAATGATCCGCACATGCGACTGGTTCGGTATTCAATCGATCCTGCTTGGCACAAACTCCGTGGAATTGTACAACCCGAAAGTTGTACGCAGTACGATGGGCGGCGTGTTTCATCTTCCTATTGCAACAGGTGTTGATCTTCTTTCGACGATTTCTAAAGCGAAGAGTATGGGCTACACTGTCTACGTCACCGACCTGAACGGCGAAACGCATTTCGACCGCGTTCAATACCAAAACAAATCATTGTTTGTGTTCGGTAATGAAGCGTGGGGCGTATCCGACCAGGTCAAGGAACTTGCCGATATACGGCTGAGCATCAGACGATACGGCGCGGCGGAGTCGCTCAATGTCAGCGTTGCATGCGGCGTTGTGCTTTCTACAATTCACCGGCTGCTGGACTGACGGTGACAGGATTTTCACACCAGCTTTCGCGCAAGAAATCTCACCGCAAACAGGGTAATAAATCAGTCACACTTGCCCGGGCACTTTCAAAACTGAGCATTGCATCCCGCTCCCAAGCGCGTTCCATTGTCGAAGATGGGCGCGTGAAAATAAACGGTGTTGTTGAGCGCAATCCGGACAAGTGGATTGATCTCACGACTGATCGAGTTGCCGTTGACGGCATCGTTGCCAAAAAAAAACAGTTTGTGTACCTCGCCATGCACAAGCCGGCAGGTTATGTTACAACGCGATCAGATGAGCGCGGACGCAAGACCGTGTACGACCTTCTCGATGAAGAACATCATTCCTTGTTTCCCATCGGGCGGCTGGATAAGGAAACATCGGGACTGCTTTTGTTCACCAACGACACTCAGTTTGGCGAGCGAATCACGAACCCTGATTCAAAAATGGAAAAGGCGTACGAAGTAACTCTTGATCGCGGCCTACAAACTGTGGATGCCGATTTAATGCGTAAAGGTATGTCACT
>CAZJYO010000278.1:0-3369 GCA_964550275.1 uncultured Chitinophagales bacterium | reverse complement strand
AACGCGCAATCCACTGGAATCTATGCCATAAACAACATCATACAAAACAACACCCTTTGCCTCCTTGACGGCATGTCCCCGGTTATTGGGCGCCGGGCGATAACCGAGAATATCGTCCTGGATAATGTATTTTTCCGCCGCAAGACTTTTGATGTTCAGTTGGGCACCGGAGTCTTTTGACCACAGGTACGCTTCCGCGATTCCAAGGGCAAAAACTGCAGCAGCAAGATACGCCGTTCCCATCCGGATTGCGGGCCGCTTGCTCTTTCTCGCGATTAATGCGAGCACGATGACCCATACCAAAGCAATCCAGACGAATGGTCCGGGGAGAAATTTCAAGCTGAGAAATGATCCGGCAATGCCTGCGGCAAGAAGAATAAATATCATAGTTTCCTCACATGGTGGTTCAAATCAACTAAACCGACGACCCTTTTTTCGTGATTCGGGTCAAGATAACCCAGGCGCCCGGAGTGTACCTTCTTGGGACACGAGTATACAGCGAATTCAAGTGACTCGCAAGAACGGTAAATTCCCGCAATTGCCTTGTTCAGGGGTTCTTGTTAGATTGTGTCAATTTTTTGCAGCGAATCTGTAAAATCCATCGTTTTCGGCAAGATTCTTGATACAGGAGTGGCGTGCCACGACGTAATGACATCAAAACGATTCTGATTGTTGGGTCCGGGCCGATTGTGATCGGTCAGGCCTGCGAGTTTGACTATTCCGGTACTCAGGCGTGCAAGGTTCTTCGCGAGGATGGCTACCGTGTTGTCCTTATCAATAGCAATCCCGCAACGATCATGACGGACCCTGAACTTGCCGACAGAACCTACATCGAACCGATCACACCATATTTTGTTGAGAAAATTATTGAACGGGAGCGTCCAGACGCGCTCTTGCCGACCATGGGCGGGCAAACAGCGCTGAACACTGCTGTTGCTCTTGCCGAAAGCGGGGTACTCCGAAAGTATAACGTCGAACTCATCGGTGCAAAGCTTGACGCAATCAAGCGCGCGGAAGACCGTGAGATGTTCAAAGCGACGATGGATGCGGCAGGACTCGATACGCCGCGCGGCGGTTTTGTGCGCTCTGTTGAAAAGGCGCTTGAACTCGCGGACGACATCGGCTTTCCGATCATCATCAGACCTTCGTTTACTCTCGGTGGAACCGGGGGAGGCATCGCCCGCAACATGGACGAGTTTGTGGAAGCAGTGCAGCACGGTCTTGACGCCAGTCCGATTCATGAGGTCCTGATCGAAGAATCGATTTTGGGCTGGAAAGAGTATGAACTTGAGGTGATGAGAGACATGAAGGACAATGTCGTCATCATCTGTTCCATTGAGAATGTTGATCCAATGGGTGTGCATACCGGCGACTCGATCACGGTTGCGCCCGCCCAAACGCTGACCGACAAGGAATACCAATACATGCGCGATGCCGCGTTGAAGGTGATTCGCGCAATCGGAGTCGAAACCGGTGGTTCCAACATCCAGTTCGGCGTTCATCCCGAGACCGGCAGGATGGTGATTATTGAAATGAATCCGCGTGTGTCTCGTTCCTCGGCACTTGCTTCAAAAGCAACCGGATTTCCCATCGCAAAAATTGCGGCAAAGCTGGCCGTGGGGTATACGCTCGACGAAATTCCAAACGACATCACGAAACAAACACCTGCGTCATTCGAGCCGACCATTGATTATTGCGTTGTGAAAATCCCGCGTTGGGATTTCGAGAAGTTCAAAGGCGCCGATGATACGCTCGGCGTGCAGATGAAATCCGTGGGCGAAGCGATGGCCTTCGGACGCACGTTCAAAGAAGGACTCCAGAAAGCTTTGCGTTCACTGGAACAGGGGCGTTTCGGGCTTGGCGCTGACGGCAAAGATGAATTTGACATTGAACGGTTAACCGCGGCAGAACGGGTTTCGTGGAGGTACAAGGTTGCTGAGCGCCTCGGTTCGCCGAAACCGGACCGCATGTTCAACCTTCGGTACGGCCTTCTCCTCGGAATGACCGTGGATGAACTGTATCGCCTGACCCGCGTTGATCCGTGGTTCCTCAACAACATAAGAGAAATTGTTGATCTTGAACTGGCGTTGAAGGAGTTCGGCCTTGCATCGTCCGGCAAGAAGGAAATCACCACCGATATTCTCCTGAAGGCAAAACAGTACGGCTTCTCAGACAGACAGTTGGGAAGAATATGGCGTGTGGATGACGGCGTTATCCGTGAGTTGCGTAAGAAGCTTGGCGTTCTACCTGTGTTCAAAACAGTTGATACCTGCGCCGCAGAATTTGCGGCAGAAACCCCGTATCACTACTCCACGTACGAAACGGAGAATGAATCCGTTCGCTCATCCAAAAAGAAAGTGATCATCCTTGGCGGCGGTCCAAATCGGATCGGACAGGGAATTGAGTTCGACTATTGCTGTGTTCACGGCGTGATGGGGTTGCGGGATGAGGGGTATGAAACCATCATGGTGAATTGCAATCCTGAAACAGTCTCTACCGACTACGATACGACCGACAAGTTATACTTTGAACCGTTGACGCTTGAAGATGTACTGAACATCTGTGACCAGGAGAAACCGGATGGCGTTATTGTGAGCTTTGGCGGGCAAACGCCGCTGAAGCTGGCAAAAGCGCTTGAAGCCAATGGTATCCAGATTTTCGGAACATCAACTGAAGGAATTGACCTCGCGGAGGACAGGGAACGGTTTGGAAAACTTTTGGATAAACTCGGCATTCCATGTCCACCGTATGGAACGGCATCGAATCTGCCGGCAGCGCTCGAAGCGGCGCGAAGAATCGGATACCCGGTTCTTGTCAGGCCGTCCTACGTTCTCGGCGGGCGCGCGATGGAGATTTGTTACAACGACGAAGCTCTTGAACATTATATGGCAAAGGCGGTGCATGTTTCACCCGAGCACCCCATCCTCATTGACAAGTTCCTTGAAGACGCGTATGAGTTTGATGTGGACGCGATTTGCGACACGGAGGAAGTGCATATCGGCGGGGTGATGCAGCATATCGAAGAAGCCGGGATTCATTCGGGCGATAGTTCCTGTGTTCTTCCTCCGTACTCGATTACTGCCGAACAGCTTCACACGATCATGATGTACACGCGCAAGCTCGCACTCGGACTTGAAGTCAAAGGACTGCTGAACATCCAGTATGCAATGCGCAAAGGTATTGTCTACGTTCTTGAAGTCAATCCGCGCGCATCCCGTACGGTGCCATTCGTGAGTAAGGCGACCGGAGTTCCATTGGCGAAGATTGCGGCCAAGCTCATGGCCGGCAGGAAGGTCAAGGATTTCGATCTTCATGCGTCAGGATGGGCGAAACACGTAGCGATCAAGGAGTCGGTTTTTCCGTTCCCAA
>CAZJYO010000277.1:0-3388 GCA_964550275.1 uncultured Chitinophagales bacterium | reverse complement strand
ATTGCATTTCTCAATGTTGTGTATGGTTTCGGCCTGGAATCCGGGTTTTTCAAATATGCCTCGACAAAAGACGGCCCGGACAGAAAGGAACATTTCACGGTTTCCCTCGTGGCGGTAGCGGTTTCATCCGTTGTGCTGTCTGGTCTCATCGGACTTTTCGCGCCGTCATTCTCTTCGCTTCTCGATCTCGGTGAACACCGGTCGGTTATTGTCTGGTACGCGGCCATCATTCTGTTGCTTGATGCGCTTGCTGTTATTCCGTTTGCCGCGTTGCGGCTTGAACGAAAGGCGAAACAATTCGCAACGATCCGGCTTCTGGGCATCGCAGTCCATGTAGGCACCACGCTGATCATGATCATTCCCCTGGGCATGGGGATCGAAGGAATATTCCTGAGTAATATCATTGCGTCGGGCGTTGTTCTCGTGTTGCTGCTCCCCGTGGTGTTTTCACACAGCACCAGGCAACGCGATGGAGCGTTGCTGAGGAAATTACTGGATTTCGGTTTGCCGACTGTGCCGGCGGGAATCGCGGCGATGGTCGTCCAGGTGATAGACAGACCGATACTGCTTTCCCTCACCGACAGCGCTACTGTCGGCATTTACCAGGCAAACTATCGACTCGGCATTTTCATGATGCTGATTGTCTCGACATTTGATTTTGCCTGGCGGCCATTCTTCCTGTCGCATGCAAATGATGAAGATGCCAAACCTCTGTTTGCGCGCATCTTTACGTATCTCGTGCTGTTTATGTCATGTATGTTTCTGCTGGTCAGCTTCTTTATCGCCGATGTTGTTCAATGGCCCTTGTTTCTCGGGAGGTCATTGTTGCCGCAGCCGTATTGGGTGGGATTGCACATTGTTCCGGTTATTCTTCTCGGCTACATGTTCCTCGGAATGTGCCATGCCCTGGTTGCCGGTCTGTATATTGAAAAAAGAACGCGGCTTCTTCCATGGATTGCTTCAGCCGGAGCGCTCATCAATATTGTGGCGAACTATGTGCTCATTCCGTTGTCACCATTGACCGGCGCGGCGTCTGCGACCCTGCTGAGTTACCTGGGGATGATGTTGATCATGTATGTTGTCGTTCAGCGGTTCTATCGCGTCGAATATGAATTCGATCGCCTGCTGAAAATCGCCGTCGCCTGCGGCTCTGCATTTCTTCTCTTCATGTTTGTGGAAGTCGGAATGCTCGAGTGGTTGTGGAAGATCGGATTGCTGGCGCTCTTTTGCGGTACGATGTACGCGCTCAAGTTCTTCAACGCTTCGGAACTTGCACGCCTCGCGGCAATGTTCAAGAGAAAACAGACGTCAACAAGTGAAGCAGGAGAGAGCTCCGTGACCAATCTCTGATAGCTTTTCAAAGCAGAATTGGGTATCATAAGTCCATGAAAGACAATCAGTTCGACGTTACCAAGCCAATGCAGGTCGGCGGCCAGGCAGTTATCGAAGGCGTAATGATGCGTGCGCCCGGGATGGTTGCGACGGCGGTTCGCAGGAAGAACGGCGAAATCGTGGTGAAGACACAGCAGTACAAGTCGCTAGCGGAAAAAAACTCTTTTTGTAAGCTGCCGGTGTTACGCGGCGCCGTTGGTCTCATTGAAATGCTGTTCATCGGCATTGGTTCACTGAACTTTTCCACGGAAGTTGCGATGAAGGATGAGCAGGAAGCTGCAGGAAAGGCGCCTGAAACCAAAAAAGAGAAGAGCAATCTCGCTCTCGGCCTGATGGTCGCCTTCTCCCTCGCCGTGGGCATTGCGATGTTCTTTGTCACGCCGATTTTTCTCACCACCCTGCTTTTTGATGTCAGTCAGCACGCATTTCTGTTCAATGTGATTTCCGGGGTAATCCGGATCAGTCTCCTGCTGGGTTACATGATTGTGATTTCACAGTTTAGAGATATCAGCCGCCTCTTCGCGTATCACGGTGCTGAACACAAAGCAGTGTTTGCATTTGAATTTGGCGAGTTGCTTGCGGTTTCTTCCGCGGCGAAACAGTCCCGTTTTCATCCCCGGTGTGGCACCAGCTTTCTGTTGATCGTCATGTTTGTGGCAATCTTGATGTTCAGTGTACTGGATACGTTTCTCATCGGACAGTTGGGAGAGTTGACCATTGTGACGCGTCTTCTCACGCACCTTCCTTTGATTCCGATTGTGGGGGGCGTTTCCTATGAGTTCATCAAGGCATCCGCGCGCATCAGTGATACAATGTTCGGAAGGATGATTGTTGCTCCGGGCTTGTGGCTCCAGCGCATTACGACCCGCGAGCCCGATGAGAGCCAGCTTGAAGTCGCGATTGTTGCCCTGCAACACGCTCTCGGAACCGTTCCCTCCGCGCAGGTACGACCCGCCCAAGTTTCCCCGGTTTCCATCGCCTCCTGATTATGCTTGACCGCCTCGAACAGGTGAGGGAGCGATACGAAGAAGTCACACGCCTCCTGAGTGACCCCGGCATTGTTTCCCACCAGGAAAAGTTCCGTGAACTGAGCAAGGAACACAGCGATCTTACGCCGCTGATGAAGGTGTATAATGTATACGCCAAGACAAAGCGCGACCTTGACGGGCTGAAGGAGATCACGGAAAGTTCAACCGATCCTGCAATGCGCCAAATGGCGTATGACGAACTCGCCGAAACACGCGAGCGCGTTGCCCAGCTTGAAGAGGAATTGAAAGTCCTTCTGATTCCGAAGGATCCGAATGACAGCAAGAACGTCATTGTGGAAATTCGCGGCGGAACCGGTGGGGAAGAAGCCGCCCTATTCGCGGCGGATTTGTTTCGGATGTACTCGCGATATGCCGAGAAGAAGAATTGGAAGGTGGAGTTGTATGATTTCAATGAAACCGGACTGCGCGGGATGAAGGAAGTGAGCTTCGGGATGAGCGGTGAGGACGTCTATGGGACGATGAAATTTGAAAGCGGGGTTCATCGAGTGCAGCGCGTTCCTGAGACTGAGGCGCAGGGAAGAGTCCATACTTCGGCGGCGACGGTGGCTGTTCTGCCGGAAGTCGAGGACGTTCAGGTTGACCTCAATCCCGCGGATGTTGAATTCGAGTCGTTTCGATCCGGCGGCAAGGGCGGGCAGAATGTGAACAAGGTGGAAACAGCGGTTCGATTGACGCACAGACCGACGGGCATTGTTGTCGTGTGCCGCCAGGAGCGTTCGCAGTTACAGAACCGCGAGCGCGCGATGAAAATGATGCGGGCAAAAATCTATGAAAACATGGTTGTTGCTCAAGTAGGTGATGTTGCCGCTCAGCGAAAATCCATGGTGAAGAGCGGCGATCGAAGCGACAAAATCCGCACATATAATTTTCCGCAGAACCGCGTGACGGATCACCGCATTGGATTGACGCTGTACAACCTTTCGGAGATTATTGAAGGGAAGATTGAC
>CAZJYO010000276.1:1858-3395 GCA_964550275.1 uncultured Chitinophagales bacterium | reverse complement strand
CGTCCTTGACGCGGACATGCAGCGCGTACGAGGTAATGACCTCGAAGTCGAGTTCAGAATACACGAGATAGGGATTATCCCGCCGCAAATCCCGCGGAACACCGGCCGCTCTCAACAGCGGACCCGTTAGCCCAAGCCCGATCACTTCCGCGCGTGAAAGATGTCCGACGTTTTCACAACGGTCGATAAAAATTCTGTTTGCAAGAAGCAGTGTCTCGACTTCCGCAACATTGTTGTCGAATTCATCGAGGAACTTCTTCAGCATTGTCGTGCATTGCGGAGTCCAATCCTGCTGTAACCCGCCGATACGCGTGTAGCTCGTGGTAAAACGGGCACCGCACAGGACGTCGTAAATATCCATGAGTTTCTCGCGCTCGCGGAACGTCCAGAGAAGCACCGTCAGCGCGCCGACGTCCATGGCTAACGAACCGGCGGCGACAAGATGCGACGCAACCCGCGCCATTTCACAGCACATTACGCGGATAAACTGCGCCCTTCGGGGAACTTCAATGCCGATGAGTTTCTCTACGGCGAGAACGTAACCGACATTGTTGGAAAGCGGAGAAAGATAATCGAGACGGTCTGTGTGCGGAATGAATTCGTGGTAGCTGGAGTTCTCGGCGATTTTTTCGTAGCCGCGGTGGAGATAACCGAGTTCGGGCACAGCCGCGACAACAGTTTCGCCGTCCAGCTTGACAAGAACGCGCAACACGCCGTGCGTCGCCGGATGCTGGGGACCCATGTTCAAGATCATGGTATTCTCCAGCGGATCGTCGATCATCACGGTCGTATCCTGATCTTCGAGAGCGGATTGGATGCGGCTCTTGACCGGTTCTTCTGCTGTTCGTACGGGCATGAAAACTTCCGGGATTACTTGCGCGGCAACGGAATGGAATCCGGGACTCCCATCAACGGGAAATCCTTGCGCAGCGGGTGATACTCAAATTCTTCAGGCATATAAAACCGGCAAACTTCACGCCGATCATGTCATACGCTTCACGTTCGTGCCAGTTGGCGCCTTCCCACACTGACGTTACAGAATCAACAACCGCGTCACGTTCTTCCACCGCCACCTTCAGCCGCACATAACATCTGTTCTTCAGTGAATACAGGTTATAGACAATCTCAAACCGTGCGGACGGCCTGTACATATCCGTACCGACAAGGTCAATAATCATATCAAACGCCAGCTCGCTGTCATCGCGCAGGAAGCGGCAAACATTCAGAATATCCTGCTTCCTGATTTGCACAGTGAGGTCGTTGCGAAACGTATTCTCGCTCTCGATGCTTTCGGGAAACGAAGCGCGCAGCCGTTCTAAAATCTTTTCGTTCATGCTCATGCCGGAACGCGTTCCTGTTGCGGGTTTTCCGGAATGAAAATTTTCTCGCGGTTCAGAAGACTTCCAATCGTGCGATCCTGGGCAACTTTCTTCTGAAGCTGGATCAAACCGTTGAGAAGATTTTCAGGTCGCGGCGGACAACCGGCGATATAGACGTCAACCGGCATGAACTGGTCGATACCCTGCACAACGGAGTA
>CAZJYO010000276.1:0-1848 GCA_964550275.1 uncultured Chitinophagales bacterium | reverse complement strand
ATGCGCCCATCGAGATTACCCATTTCGGATCGGGCATCTGGTCGTAAATTTTGCGGACGACCTTTGCCATTTTATATGTCACAGTTCCGGCGACGATCATGACATCGCACTGGCGCGGCGTAAAGCGCATCACTTCCGAACCGAAGCGGGAAATATCAAAGCGCGGTGAAGCGGTTGCCATCATTTCGATGGCACAGCAGGAAATTCCCATCGGCATGGGCCAGAGAGAATTCTTCCGCGCCCAGTTGATGACGTCGTCAAGACGCGTCGTAAGAAACCCGTCCTGTTGTAAGCTTGCTAATCCCATCGTAACGCTCCCTTCTTGATGATGTACAGGTATCCCACAAGCAGGATTCCAATGAACACCAGCATTTCAACAAATCCGAACAAGCCCAATTCGCGGAACTTCACAGCCCAGGGGTACATAAACACAATTTCGATATCGAACACGATGAACAACACGGCGACAAGGTAGAACTTCACGGAGAAGCGATCGTGGGCGCCACGGATTGGTTCCATGCCGCTCTCATAGGTGGAAAGCTTTTCCTCCGTTGGTTTCCGCGGCCCAAGCCAGCGGTTCACATTGACCAGAAACAGGCCAAAGAGAACAGCCAGAACAATCATGATTCCAATGGGGATGTACTGCTCGATCATTTCTTCAGGAGTGTAAGTGCCGTAGAATGAACTGTTTACTCAAAAAATGTAGCCAAAAGAGGTTTGAATGTCAACGAAAGGATAGTGTCAGTAGTGCCTCAGGTTGATGCTTATCGGTCAGCCGAGACGGCTGACCCACTCACATATACAGTAGAACGACCGTCTCGGTCGTTCGCCAGGCTGCCAAACTGAGACACCGCCATAGTGTCACAATAGTCTTATGTCTGTTCGCAGCTCAATCTCAACTAGTCTTCAGGCAGGATTGGCGTCACTCTCAATTCATATCGCCCCAGTGACCATACCGGCGACCGAATCGAGTACTTTCTTCGATTGTCTAAGAAGATTGTTGCTGTCCCCATTCCAATGTTCGTGTTGATTGGGTTCCCAGTAATATCTCGCGTGAAGAAGGAAAGAGTGTATTGGCCAACCTGCGTTCCATCGATCAAGAAATTGTGAATTACGCTATCAGTTGAGCTTGTTATTCGCAATTCAACATCCTGACCTGTTCGGCCAGCCTTTGCCCGTAAGACTGGCTCCCACCTGATTGATTTCTGATCGTTGGCACAACTCCAAAGGAACGTAACAAAAAACGAAACGTAAAGCGTCCGATTCATAAATACAGATTTCAAACCCAGCTTCAAGACCTTAGCTAATCCCCTCGTACATCCCTTCTATCAGGGCGGAGTAGCGCTCTTCGACAACTTTGCGCTTTACTTTGAGTGTGGGCGTGAGCTCGCCGTCTTCTATGGTGAGCGGCTTTTCCAAGAGGCGGAATTTGCGGACACGTTCGTAGGTGGAAAGATCCTTTTGCAGAGCTTGAATGTCGCGCTCCATCAACTGGTGTATTTCGGGCGCGTTGACCAGTTCGCTATTTGATGCGTAGGAAATCTTGTGTGAGTCCGCGTATTCTTTCAGCGCGTCGAAGTCGGGGACGATGAGCGCCGTGAGAAACATGCGGCGGTCGCCGATGAGCACAAACTGCTCGATGAAACGGCTGCCCAGAAACAGATTTTCAATCGGCTGGGGCGCGATGTTCTTGCCGCCCGAACTGACAAACAGGTGCTTCTTCCTGTCGGTGATATACACATAGCCGTTGGAATCAATCACACCGATGTCGCCGGTATGAAACCAGCCATCCTTATCAATCACTTCATCCGTTGCTTCCTGGTTGTTCCAGTATCCCTGCATGATGTT
>CAZJYO010000275.1:0-3429 GCA_964550275.1 uncultured Chitinophagales bacterium | reverse complement strand
ATAGGAGAACTCGAGGGTCGCGTTGTGAATCATGGTTCCTGCAGAAAACCTAAACCGTGGCGAGATGCCCGGCGAAAGAGAGATGTTGGAAGGTCCGCCCTGCCCACGTGAAGCCATATCAATGGACTCAGAAATTGAAAATGGAATCTTCATGCCGAAGGTAGAGAAAAACTCAACCGATTTGTTGAGCTTGTAATTGCCCGCCACTGCTGCTTCAAAGTAGATCACTGTGTACTTTTCATCGTAACCGTTTACCCCTCCGTTATCGAGATCACGGTTCCAATACTCAATGCCGAATCCGCCGCGCGGCGTCAAATCAAACTTTGGCGAAAGCGGCATAACGTATCCTGCTGAAGTCGCAAACTCGATTCCAAAATACGCAGTCGTGGTATTGTACGGTGTTCGGTTGCCCAAATTGTCCTGGAGAAATCCGTTGTAATCAACCGTTCCAAAGTACACCATTCCATCCGCTTGCACAAAGAAGTTGCGCTTCTCTCCGAACGCAAAACGCGGAACCGCGCCAAAGCTGTAAAGCGTTCCGCTTTCCTTCAGCAGTTCTGATCCGTCATCGCCGAATTCCTTCCAGCCGAACATCCTGAACTCAGTGTATGGCTGAATGCTAAATGGATTCTTCGCGAATGAAAGGGCAGGAGCGAATAAAACAAGGAACAACATGCGTCGCAACATCATCTATCTCCCAAACCTCTTGTGTAACTCTTCAATCGAAATTTTGAGCACAACCGGTCTGCCGTGCGGACAAACATACGGCATTGCCGTTTGAAACAACTGGTCAATCAACGCGCGCATTTCTGCGTCGTTCATTCTATCTCCTGCTTTCACTGCGGCTTTGCAGGAATATGATTTTGCAAGCGCATCCCGGGCATCGGTGATGCCACGGGTTTGGTACTCGCGATACAAATCCAGCACGTCCTGCAACACTTTGGTCTCAGAAACGCCCTTCAGATCAGGAGGGACGCCCTCCACCAGCATGGTGTTTTTCCCGAACGGTTTCAGCGAAAACCCCAACTGCCTGAAGTGCGGCAGTAATTCTTCGGCAAGTACGTAATCTCCCGGCGTGAGTTGCATCGTTCGCGGAAAAAGAATCTCCTGCGTCAGCGGATTGGCGCTGGCAAACCGGCTTAATGCCCGCTCATAAAGCACCCTTTCGTGAGCAACGTGCTGGTCAATCACCATTAAGCCATTTTCAATCTGCATCAGGATATACGTGTTGTGCATCTGCCAAACGGGCGCCGATGTGTTCGGGAAGCCGGCCGTTTTTGGGGAAACGCTTTGTTCCGAGGACGGCTGCTTGAGCAGGCGATCCGCAAGCTCTTGACCGCCATTCCCCATCGCGGGCGGACTCATATCCGACTGTCGCGCCGGAAACGCCCAATCCCCCGCTTGCGACGCTCCCCGATTCTCCGGCCATGAATGCTGGCGCGAGGTAAATGCAAATCCAACATCTGCCCCTTGAGCCGTCGCGGTCATTGCAGGTATCAAATCATTTGAAGAAAGCGTTCGTCGGACCAGTGTCGAAATGAAGTGATACACGGCCTGCTCATCCTCAAACTTGGCTTCCATTTTTGAAGGATGAACATTGACATCGACGCGATGCGGGTCAATGTCAATGAAGAGCACAAAAAACGGAAACGTGCCTTTGAGCAGAAGATGTTCGTACGCGGAGAAAACGGCGTGCGTGATATTCCGGTTATTGATAAAGCGGTCGTTGAGAAAGAGGAACTGATTCAACCGTGTTTTCTGTCCGAACTGCGGCTTGCCGATAAAACCGCGGACTGCGATGTATTCCGTCCGTTCTTCCATCCACACAATGCCTTCCGCCACCCGCTCGCCGAAAATATCCGTGATGCGCTCTTTGAGCCCCGCGGGCTTCAAAGAAAGAATCACTTCGCCGTCGCTGACGAAATCAATGGCAACATGGGGATGACTCAACGCCATACGTTGAACGGTTTCATACACATGCCGGAACTCTGTGGTATTGCTCTTCAGGAATTTTCTTCGGGCAGGAACATTGTGAAAAAGATTGTGAACGCTGATGGTTGTCCCGTGTTCACGCGCTTCTTTTGTGACACGTGGTTTGCCGCCGTCCATCTGCACAACAGTTGCAACATCGCTTTCTTTTTGTTTCGTCTTAAGCGTTACGCGCGCAACCGCCGCTATGGAAGCAAGCGCTTCACCGCGAAAACCATACGTGCTAATGGCTTCCAAATCTTCATACGTGCTGATCTTGCTTGTGGCGTGACGAAGGAACGAGGTGACGGCGTCGGATTCATCCATTCCTGAGCCGTTGTCGATAACCTGGATGAGCTTCTTGCCGCCTTCTTCAACAACGAGCGTGATTTCCGTGGCGCCGGCATCGAATGAGTTTTCCAGTAGTTCCTTTACTACGGAATCGGGACGCTGGATTACTTCGCCCGCGGCGATTTTGTTGGCAAGATGTTCCGGAAGGACTTGTATGCGTGGCATGAGAGATTACTTTGCGAAAAGAGCTTCTACAAATTCTTTGCGGTCGAACGGCTGGAGATCATCAATCTTTTCCCCCACGCCGATGTACTTCACAGGAAGATTCATCTCTTTGGAAATTGCGAGAACGATTCCGCCCTTGGCTGTGCCGTCAAGTTTCGTGAGTACAAGTCCGGTAATGCCAACGGCCGACCCAAACTGTCGCGCTTGTTGAATGCCGTTCTGTCCTGTTGACGCATCAATCACGAGAAGAACTTCGTGCGGAGCGTTGGGGTTTTGCTTGCCAAGCACGCGTCTGATTTTTTTCAACTCCTCCATCAGGTTCACTTTCGTGTGCAGGCGACCTGCGGTATCAACGATGACGACGTCCGCTCCTTTTGCCGTTGCGGAAGCCAGCGCATCGAACGCCACAGCAGCAGGATCGGAGCCGTGTTCCTGCTGAATAATCATGGCGCCTGCTCTGCGCGCCCATTCTTCCAACTGTTCACTTGCCGCAGCGCGAAATGTATCAGCCGCCGCGATGACAACCTTGCGGTCTGCCTTTACATGAATATTCGCCAGTTTTCCAATCGTTGTCGTCTTGCCGACGCCGTTGATGCCAACCACCATGATGACATGCGGCTTCTCTGTGATGACACTCTCAGTCAACGTTCCGTTCTTCTCCCCGGCAAACTGTCGTCTGATTTCGTCTTTCAACAAGTCATTCAAGTCGCCGGACGAACTCCGTCCTTCTTCCTTCACCCTCTTCCTGATTCCCTTGATGATTTCTTCCGTCGAAGCGACTCCCACATCAGCCCCGATCAGGGTTTCTTCAAGTCCATCCAGGAGTTCTTCGTCAATGGCGGACTTTCCCGTGACGAGTTGTGCGACCTTTGTGAAAAGCCCGTCGCGGGTTTTGGCAAGACTCTCCTTGAGTTTTGTAAATCCGAGTTTGTCAAACAGTCCCAT
>CAZJYO010000274.1:3173-3431 GCA_964550275.1 uncultured Chitinophagales bacterium | reverse complement strand
GCTCAGCGCGTTCTTCCGGTATGATCATATACTTCGGAACGCCCGGGGATAAGTTGGATCCCCGCACCAACGCGCTCGTCATCGTCGTTGTCGATTCAACCTCGAACGCCGCTGCAACGCTTGTCCCCCGTATCCATAGCAAATCAATCATTTCGACGGTCTTCAGATCGACAACGCCGGACAAGCGTGCAACATTGGCAGTGACATATGATTCGAGGGGCTTCATGTCGTAATGATCCGCCTGCTCCTTCTTTCCCA
>CAZJYO010000274.1:0-3163 GCA_964550275.1 uncultured Chitinophagales bacterium | reverse complement strand
GAGCTTCTTGCCTGCTTCAGCGAGAATGGCAATGATCTCGCTGTGCTGTCTGTCGCGCTCCTTGATTTGCGGCTTGAGCAGCCAATACCCGCCGCTTACCTGACGCGCAAACTGGGCCAAGGCCTCCTTGATGCTGGTGCTGTCAGAGGTAAGAGAATTGGGAAACTCAACACTCACCGCCTCCCATGCATCGGTAAAGGTAATCCGTCCCTTTGCCATCAGCAATCGCAAAACCGTTTGCTCAACCCGCTCCGAAAGAGGAACTTCCTGCAGTCGTGTAACGAGATCGGGACTGTTAAACCACCACAATTTCCCTCGCGCGCCGCCGATGGTCTCAGTCACGAGCTTGAACTCTTTGCCGATGCGTTTATTGAGAACCGTTTTGACGTCCAGCCCGGTTTCAACACTGGAAAAGAATCCGTGCTTTGCAAGAACCGGATCAATATAATTGATGACAATCGTGTACGGCGTCGGCTCGGCCCGTTCCGCGAGAAGCTCGATGGTTGTTTCCACAACAATCTTTTCAAATCGCTGGGCGGTGATTTCCTCGGGCTGATCTGCCGCTTCTTTGACCGATTGGGGTTTACGGAAGCGAAGATAGAAATCACCCATCGCGGATCCGAACGGTTGAAGAAGAGACTTGCCGGATTTCTGCGCCGTTGGCTGATGATGAACCTTCTCGAATTCAAATCCGGAAAAGGTTCCCGCGCGAATGGTCGCGTTGCGAACTTTGAATGTTGGATTATGAAATGTCAGCGTGAGGTATCGTCCGAGCTTGAGAACTTTGTGCATGCCCTCGAAACTGCTGCGAAGAAGCGTTTGATATACCTCGAAGTCCTTGTGTTGCTTCTCGTTCCGCACAATTTCCTCTGACGAGATTCTCTCAACATAGCCGCTGTCCTTTTTGAGCCAAGCCGCCCAAAGATAGGAAAGCTCACCATACTGAATTGATGCATCGTAGGGAGGATCGGTGAAAATGTAGTCAATCGAACGGGTGGGGAGCTTGTTCAGCGTGTCGAGACAATTGCCGTTGATAATACAGATGTTTGCTTTGCCATTAAAAACCTGATCAAGCCTGCTTGTGATCTTCACGCCTTTGAAGTATTTGTTGGACTCCGCTTTGGCCTTGAGTATTCCCTGGTGACCGGCTATCGAGCTTTCAAACTTGTTCCACACGTTCTGCTCCATGAACTCCTTCGCAAACCAGTAGCTGTGCTGAGTCCAGACAGAGCTGAAAGCTGTCTGGTGATTTGTCTCGGCGGGACTGAGCGCGGGCACCATCGTCGAGCAAAGGTGAACCATTGAAGTAAATGCAATCTTGAGAAAGTCGCGAAGCTTCTTATCCTTTTCCTTTTCGATGGCATGCATGATGAGAGCAAGCGCGTACAGATTGCGCGTCGTGAAAAGCTCATCAAGCGATTCGTAATGTTCCTTTTTCATGAAGGGCCGGCCATCTAGATAGTACAGCGGATTCGTCGGAAACCAGAGCCGCTTGCCTGCAAATTCTCCCGCTATACCTTTGAGAAGTTTAAGGTCCCGCGGAGACGGTTTGCCGCCCTTCTCAACAACTTCATTGCAGTGAGGACATTTGTAGCGAAGCTCCCGCAGGGTCAGGTTCTTTTTCTTGTCTCTTGTCCAAACGGCGCATTCGATAACAACATCCTTTTCGCACTTGCGGCACCTGGTTTTGTACAACTCAAGAATGTCGTCCTTCACTTTTTGGCCGACGCGATGGAATGCCTCCTCCAAAGCGACAAGGTCCACGGGCTCGATGGTAAGCCGCAACAATTCCGTCGCAACTGGATTCAGGTCAACTGCAATAACCCGGCGGCCAAGCTTCAGGGCTTCAAGCGCTGTTACACCGCTTCCGGAAAAGGGATCGAGAACGACATCGTCCGTCATGGAATACGTATCAATGAACTCGCCGACAACATTCCATGATTTCCTGCCCCAGAACTTGTGCCAGTTGTACATGGCGGTGTGGGCTTTGGGCGGTATTTGTCTGTTGAGGTGCTCCAACTGATTACCGGTTAAAGGCGCCCATGCCGGCGTACAGCGCGTTTGAGCCAAGTTCTTGTTCAATACGAATCAGTTGATTGTATTTTGCAACGCGATCCGTACGGCTTGCTGAACCCGTTTTGATCTGGCCCGCGTTGGTCGCAACGGCTATGTCGGCAATGGTTGCGTCTTCTGTTTCGCCGGAACGATGACTGATGATGCACGTGTATCCTGCGCGCTTCGCCATTTCGATTGCATCCAGAGTCTCTGTCAATGTTCCGATCTGGTTTACTTTAATAAGGATGGAATTCGCCACCCCTTGTTCAATGCCGCGGTTCAAAAACTGTGTATTGGTAACAAACAGATCGTCGCCCACAAGCTGGGTTCTTCCACCAATGGTATCGGTCAACGCCTTCCACCCCTCCCAATCATTCTCCGCCATGCCGTCTTCGATGGAGAGAATGGGGAACTGGTTGACCCAGCCATCATAAAACTTCACCATTTCATCGCGCGTCTTCCGTGTCTTGTCCGATTTGTAAAACAGATATTTCCCGTCATCCCACATTTCACTCGAAGCAACATCAAGCGCGAGATAGATATCCCGGCCGGGTTCGTAGTTTGCTTTTGCAATCGCCTCGAGAATTACCTCAACCGCCTCCGTGTTGGATTTCAAATTCGGGGCAAAGCCGCCTTCGTCGCCGACCGCCGTGTTGTACCCCTTCTTGTGCAAAACGCTTTTCAGTGCATGAAACACTTCGGTGCCCATCCTGAGCGCTTCGGCAAACGACGGAGCGTTGACGGGAATAATCATGAACTCCTGGAAGTCCACGTTGTTATCCGCGTGCTTGCCGCCATTGAGAATATTCATCATCGGAACGGGAAGGTATTTGGCATTGGTTCCGCCGATGTGGCGGTAGAGGGGAAGTTTGCGCGCAATCGCCGCAGCTTTGGCCGCCGCAAGGGAAACGCCGAGAATCGCGTTTGCCCCAAGCTTGGATTTGTTGGGCGTTCCATCCAGGTCAATCATGGTCTTGTCAATGCCGGCCTGATCGAGCGCGTCAAGACCGGTCAGCTCCTCGGCAAGAACATTGTTGACGTGCTCTACTGCATTGAGAACGCCCTTGCCGCCGTAGCGCATCGGATCTCCATCGCGCAACTCGACGTG
>CAZJYO010000273.1:0-3432 GCA_964550275.1 uncultured Chitinophagales bacterium | reverse complement strand
CCCCGGAGTTTTGATGAAAAAGTTTATCCTGATGGTTCTGGCCGTTTTAATGTTCTCTCCCCTTGCGCGGACGCAAGATGACACAACCATTCCGCCTATTCCTCCCAAGCGGTCAAAGGCGGCAAAAGTTGGGGCCTTCGGCGGGTTTATTCCCGGCTGGTTGTTTCTCGATCCGGCTCCCATCAACAGCTTTTTGCAGGCGGCTGGCGGCGCACCGTTAAGCGATGATGGTGTTATGATGATTGGAGGCGGCGGCGCGGCGTACATTATGTTGGTTCCGAACTTGCGTATAGGCGGTATGGGAATGGGCGGCGATATTGCAAGCACTTCGTTGAACTCGGCCGGTGTTCGAAGAGATGCGGAACTGAGTGTTGGCTGGGGAGGCGTGACCGTTGAGTATGTGTTTCCCGTTATGGAACGTTTCGATATCGCCGTTGGTGGAATGTTAGGCGGCGGAGGTATCGATATTACGCTTCGTCAGGATGCAGGAGGAAATAAAACCTGGAACCAGGAGTGGGGAAATTTCGGCAGCGGCGACTACCAGATCGGCGGACAAATCAACAACATCACGCGAAAAATGTCGGGCTCGTACTTCATATGGATCCCGTCAGTGAATTTCGAATACGCAGTGACGGGATGGGGAGGAGTGCGGCTGGGCATGAGTTACGTCGGTATGTCTTCGCCCTCATGGACACTTGATGACAAGTATGACTTGCTCGGCGTGCCGGGCGACGTGAGCGGCAAAGGTTGGATGATTAACGCGGGATTGTTCGTCGGGACATTCTAGCGCCGGCGCTTACGAGGTTTTCTCCTTGAACTGAACGCTTTTCCATTCTGCAAACAGATTCTTGCACTTGTTGCGTTGATACTTCCCGGTGGAAGTTACCGGAACGTCACTTCCGAACACGATGACCTTCGGGGATTTTCCGAAGGGAAGGTGCTTTCTGCAGTGAGCAATCAGGTCTTCCGCGTTCAGTTGTGCCCCGTCGCGTAATTTCACGTACGCGCCCACTTCCTCGCCGTACCAGTCATTCTCAAATCCTACTGCAATCCCCGCCGCAACACCGGGCACGTGCATCAGCACTTCATCAATTTCAAACGGCGAAATATTGACGCCCCCGCGGATAATCAGTTCCTTGATTCTTCCCGTGATAAAAAAGAATTTGCGTTCCTGATCGTCGTACCGGAAGAAACCCTCGTCGCCGCTTCTGAACCAGCCGTTGGTGAACGCGGCCGCGTTTGCATCAGTATTGTTGTAATAGTATTTCATGACGTTGTGCCCGCGGATGACAATCTCACCCTTCTCGCCTTCCTCCAACGCATTCCCTTCCGCGTCATGAATGGCCATCTCATTAACGTCCAGGGGAACACCGATGGATGGGAAGCCATATTTGGAAAGCCACAACTTGTGTTCTCCCTTTTGAAGGTCAATCGGAAGGAAGCAGGAATAACATGTGGTTTCGGAGAGGCCGTATCCGTGAACAATCGGAATAAGAAACGCATGCTCAAACTTGAGCGCGAGTTCAACGGTGAGCGGGCCCGCGCCGCAAATGATATGACGGAAATGGCTGAGTTTGTATCCTTCCATGTTCAGCTTGGCATGGAGTAGAAACTGCAACAACGTCGGAACGACGCTCACAACGTGGACTTTCTCAATGCTGATGCGTTCGAAGAACTTGTCGGCGTGAAATTTCTGGTTCAAAACAACGGAGCCGCCGAAGTAGAGCGGGGTGAGCAGGGTGACAATGATTCCATTGACATGATGAATGGGGAGAACGCACATCATCCGCTGGTCGTCCGAGAGGCGATGCCATTCGGCAATCGCCATGGGATCGCACAGCAGATTGTACTGCGCGAGCACGACGCCTTTGGGGTTTCCTGTTGTTCCCGAGGTATAGACAATGAGGGCTTCATCGTCAAGGCCGGGTTGGTCCTGTGTTGAGAACCGGGCCGGTTGTTTCGCAATCTCAGACTCACCATGGGGGAGCGAAGCATCCGATTTTCTCCCGACGCATACAGTGGTCTTGACGCACTCGATGGATGCTGTTATCGCCCGGACACGGGCTAGAAACTGATCGCGGACAAAGATCAGTCGTGTTTCAGAATTGCGCAGGATGTAGGCGATTTGCTTGTCGTCTTCACCGACGTTGATCGGCACGACAACGGCTCCAAGAAGGAACGCGGCAAAATATTGGATGACCGTATCGGCGTGGTTGTATGAAAAGGTCGCGATCCTGTCGCCGCGGACAATGCCCGACAGCCTGAGAAAGTTCGCAGTCTTGCAGACCTCCTCGTAAAACTCGCGGTAGGAGTACTCCCTACGCGGGCCTTCATCGCTGTAATAAATCAGGAACGGCTTCTGGTCGTAGCGCTCGGTTTGTTGTTCAAGCAGGTCTCCGATGTTCCGGTAGGGAACCATCGGTTCCGTCACGGCGACGCCGTCGACAGAACGCGCTTGATGTATCTTCTCCTGAAGCGTTGTGGAAAGCAGAGACATTGGAGAGTGGGCTAACGCGCGGTCATCCGGTTTGTACGGGGATGTGGTTCCTAGAGACTGATCGGTGAGACGGAATTCACTTCGGTTTCCACGACGTCCAGTATTCTTTCCATTCGACCTCCTCACCGGCGGGTAACACATGAATGGGATTGAGCCCGTCCAGCATCACCGCATATTCATCGGTATGCGTTTTCGCTGCCTGGCCCGCAAGTGCTTTCGGGTGAGGACCGTGGTGAATACCGCGCGGATGCAGTGTAATCATCCCTGCGCCGATATTATCGCGGCTGAAGAAATTCCCGTCGTGATAGAAAATGAATTCATCGTAGTCGGTGTTGCGGTGGAAGAAGGGAACGCGCAACGCGTCGGGATCCTCCTCAAGAGGGCGCGGAAGGAAACTGCAGACAATGGCGCCCTTGGTGACAAACGTCGTATGCGCACTTGGCGGAAGATGCGCACGGTGACTCATAATGGGTCGGATGTCCCGCATATTCAGTTTCCACACAGTAAGATCGCCCTTCCATCCCACAACATCCATCGGATTGAAGGGATAGAAGATCGAAGAGTACTCATCGTCAACTTTGATGCGCACTTCCCATTCCCGGTGGTCATCAAGCTGCGGCTCTGGTTCGGGCGTTGTGATAACCGCCGGATCGTACAGCGCATGCTGACCGATCAATCCTTTTTCGGGTTGTTCAAATTCTGATTTCGATTGGATGATAAGAAAGAAATTATCCTTCGTTTTGGGTATCACGCGATACGTTACGGCACGCGGGATATTGATGTAGTCTCCCTTCTCAAAGGTGAGAGGCCCGAAGTCGGTTTCAATGGTTCCCTCTCCGCGATGAACGAAGAAAAGCTCGTCGCCGTCCGCATTGCGATAGTAGTAAGGCATGGGTTCGGTGCGACGGGAGACAAACAGCCGGACGTCTTCATTG
>CAZJYO010000272.1:0-3433 GCA_964550275.1 uncultured Chitinophagales bacterium | reverse complement strand
AAGCATCGCGGTCAGGCCGTGTTCCGCACTGAGTCCGGCAAGGAAACTGAAGATGTCATCGTTCACCGACAGCAGAGCGACAATAACGCCTGCCAATGCTCCTCCAGCGACAAGTCCTGTTGCAAACAAACTGCCGGTTCCGAGTTCGCTCTCTTCCACCTTCTCGCCCTTCTTCTTCATTCTCCAGTCAACGAATCCTTTGATTGCGCCGCCGACGAAAATCGGAAGTGTTGTGGAGAGAGGAAGATACGCGCCAACGGCAAACGATAATGCTTTCACGCCGCACAGTTCCATCGTGATTGCAAGAAACACCCCGACAAGAACGAATTGCCAGTCAAGGTTGAACGAGAGAAGGCCCTTGATGAGCGTCGCCATGAGCGTACCCTGCGGTGCCGGGAATTTGTCACTGCCGATCGCATGAACAATACCTTGCGACGCCATTTCGGCCGTGGGTTTGTCAAGCACTATCAACGTCAGACCGATAACGATAGACGACACAACGGCCCCCACAAAGAGAGAAAGCTGTTGATACTTCGGCGTTCCCCCGACGATATATCCGGTCTTGAGATCCTGGCTTGTGGCGCCTGCATTAGCCGCCGCAATACAGATCATACTGCCAACAACTAATGCCATTGGTTCGTAGTTGATGCCAACCCAGGAGACTGCGATAAAAATCAAGCATGTTCCCATCAATGTGGCTATGGTCATTCCCGAAATAGGATTGGAACTCGACCCGATGATACCGACGATGCGGCTGGAGACGGTGACAAAGAAGAACCCGAAGATGATCACAAGGATGCCAAGAAGCAGCTTACTCACGATGCTGTCGCCGGGGATTTGCGGAAGGACCGCAAGCAGAATGACGAGTCCGATACTGCCAACGATGACCGTCATAAAGGAAAGGTCTCTTTCGGTACGGGCAACCGTAAGCGCGGCGCCCTTGTTCTTCAACGAAGCAACACTCTGTTTGAACGACGAGATGATGGTCGGGAACGTCTTTGCCAGCGTGATGAAACCGCCGGCGGCAACTGCGCCTGCGCCGATCTGTCTCACGTATGCGCGATACACCGCGGAGGCGGTGTTGGCAAACGTCTGCGTCACCGGGTCCCAACCACCCGGGCCGCCCGCTGTCAAGAGATCTTTCAGGTAACCGAGTTTCACAAGTTGTTCCGCGATGGTCGCGGCAGGCACAAGCGAGGCAAGCAACGGGATCAGGCCGAGCCAGGCCATCACACCGCCGGCAACAAGAACGCCGGCAATTTTCGGGCCGATGATGTAACCGACGCCAAGATATTCCGGCGTGATTTCACCATTCACCGTCGCCGACGGAAAATACTTGTTCGTCTGTCGTGTCACCCACGCCGGCGTTTCCGCGATAACATGGAAAACCTTTTGCAAGATTGCGTAGGCCAATGCAACGCCGAGACCCTGGTACGCAGTTTTGGCGAATGAGCCGCCTTTATCACCAGCGATCAGCACCGAAGCACATGCTGTTCCTTCCGGATAGGGCAGCGTCCCGTGTTCATTCACAATCAACGACCTGCGCAAGGGTATCATCATCAACGTGCCGAGGATGCCGCCCACCATTGCCAGCGTGAGAATCGTCCAGTAGTTAAAATACTCCGCGCCCACACTGTGGCCATACTCGTTCATGGACATAAAGAGAAAACCGGGAAGCGTGAACACCACACCGGCCGCAATGGACTCACCCGCTGAGCCGGCAGTCTGGATGATATTGTTTTCGAGGATCGTGGTCTTCAGGAGTTTCTGGCCGATGGAAATCGCGAGCACGGCAATCGGAATTGAAGCTGAAACCGTCAGTCCGGCTTTAAGCGCGAGATACACCGTCGCCGCGCCGAAGAGAATGCCGAAGAAGGCGCCAAGCAACACGGATTTCGTGGTGAACTCCGGAACAATCCGGTCGGCGGATATGTATGGCTTGTGGGCTGTATGCGTCTCTGCCATAGCAATGGTCCTTTACGTGAGTGATTAGTTTTTGGACGTGAACACAGACTTGAAGACATATCCGGCGATTTCAGGGTTCTCCTTGAACCGCCTCATCGAATAGCCGTACCAGCTTTCTCCGAAGGGAACATAGAGTCGAACCTTGTGTCCCTCTCGCACAAGTGATTTGCGCAGTTCAGGCCGCACGCCGAGTAACATTTGAAACTCGTAACGATCCTTTGTGAGGTTCAGCTCCTGAATCATCTTGCGTGCGCCATCCACAAGAACGGAATCATGCGTTGCAATACCGACATAACTTCCGCCTTGAACCATCATACGAAGAAGCTTCAGGTAATTCTGCTGAACTTCCCCTCTTCCTTGCAGGGCAATCGCCTCCGGTTCTTTGTAAATGCCCTTGCACAACCGGAAGTTTGTCTTGTCTGCAACCAACGTACGAACATCATCCTCCGACCTTCGCATGTATGCCTGAAGCACAATGCCTGTTTTCGGAAATTCTCTGTTCAGCGTTCTGAAAATGCCGATGGTATCTGTCGTACAGGTTGAATCTTCCATGTCAAACCGGACAAACGTTCCATAGCTTGAAGCAACCTTCAGAATCTCCCGGACATTATCGGTACAGACTTCAACGCCGAGTTTCAGGCCGAGAGAGGTCAGTTTGATGGAGAGATTGGAATCGAGTTTCTCTTTTGCAATCGCGTGCAACACATCGATGGATTGGTTGCGCGAATGAACGGCTTCTTCCTGCTTCGTGATATCTTCGCCGAGGACGTCGAGCGTTGCGCAGACGCCCTCTTTGTTCAGCTGGCGGACACAGCGAACGGCGTCGTCCAGCGTTTCGCCGGCGATGTATTTCCCTGCAAAATGGCGAACAAGCTGTTTGGGAACGTACGGGAGCGATGCTACGACAATCTTGTTCAAACCCATCATGAATTCTTGATCACCCTGCTGGAATTCTGTGGTGGTCAGGCGAAATGAAAGTGCTCAAAAACCTCAAAAACATAGAGAAGCTAGGGTAGAAAAGCAAGCTTTTACGCAAAGATCAACCTCACAATCCACACCGAAGCAAAGATACTCGCAAGGTCTGCAATCACTCCAGCCGGTACCGCATGTCGTGTTTTCGTGACGGAAACAGAACCGAAATACACAGCGAGCACATAAAATGTTGTTTCGCCGCTTCCCATCATGACACTCACCATGCGTCCTATGAGCGAGTCCGGCCCGTGCGTTTGCATGGTTTCAGAAAGCACTCCCAATGCACCGCTGCCCGAGAGCGGACGCATAACAGCCATGGGAAGAGTTTCAGCCGGCATTCCGATAAGTGAAGTAATGGGAGAAAGAATCGTTGCGAGGATTTCCATTCCGCCCCCTGCGCGAAACACGCCGATCGCAATCAGCATCGCAACAAGAAATGGAATGATCCGGACCGCGACATTGAATCCTTCTTTGGCTCCCTCGACAAATGCTTCAT
>CAZJYO010000271.1:1989-3468 GCA_964550275.1 uncultured Chitinophagales bacterium | reverse complement strand
CATCGAGAACGGTTGACCCCATACCGAACAGACAACCACTGCCGATGGTACTTCCGTGAACAATTGCTCTATGACCTATTGTAACATCCGAGCCCACAACAACTGGATGGGCGTTAGTGACATGCATGATCGTCCCGTCCTGAATATTTGTCCGCTCACCGATGGTAATGCTGTTGATGTCACCCCGCAGGACAGCATTGAACCAGACACTGACGTCGGCTCCGAGGACCACGCGTCCGATAACATGGGCGCCCGGCGCGACAAATACGGTGGAAGGAAATGCGGGTTGATGGTGTTCGAATGGATGAACCATGTTATTCCTGCCCCCGCGGAGGAGTCCAACCGGGACGCTTCCATTCCATCAACTCCAGCGTTACACTGCCGATGATAACTTCCATTTTCGCCATGATGGGAATGCGCGCATTGTCGTTGCTGAACCAGCCCTCAAAATCGCCGGTCAGGCCAAAGATGCCGACGAATTCGGCTTTCCCCTCAAATTCTATAACATCAATCGGATATTCCACAGCGTCAATTTCAACCGAAGTTCTTTTTCCGGTGAAGTTGATGTATGTATTGACGTTTTTGCGTTCGATAATAGCGGGGAAATTCATCGCCCTGCCGGAATGAAGATTCTTCCGCGCAATAAAGAACAGGGAAAGCCCGTCCTGGATGCGCCCGCTTATTGCCAGGGTGTCGCGCTGACTGACGATGGTATCCCGCGTACCGCTTTCCATGAGTACGCGCGCGTGCTCATAGTCGAAATTGTACCGCGAATACCGCCACCAATCTCCATCCCTCGACTTGCCGATGAACCGTTTCGCGAAAATGGCTGTGTCAACCCAGCTTTCATACGTCGCATGCAGATCGGCAAAGGGGACGCCATCGTACGAATCAATGTACCCTTTCGTCTGAACCGTAACGGAACCGGGTTCATTCACACTCTTGAGCACGCGAATACGGACCTGTCCGAGATTGATGAATGCGTATCTCACATTATACACAAGCTCCTCGCCTTCCATGAGCGAGAAACCTTCGGTTGGCTGGGCATGTGCCGGGGGCACCAAAACAAAAACAAGAAGCAGCATAAGGATCCAATACTGAACCCTCAGGCCGCTTCCTGTGTGTGCAACCGTCTGAATGTTATGTGTCTTCAATACTATTTGAGACTGCTCAAACTCTTTGCAATTTTTTCCGCTTCCGGCCAGACTGTCATGGCCTTCTTCACCTGCGTGTCTTCCATCAGCATAACGCGCGATGATCCTTCATTGCCGAACAGGTTGCGGCCAATATATGCCTTCGTGAAGGCCTTCACGTACCGCTCATCCTTTTCAAACTGATCCTGCTTGAATTCAACTTTCTTGGACTTCGCAACGTCGAGCACGCCTTCAACCATTTCCCGGGTCACGGAAAAATCATCAACAAACTTGCGCGCAGTTTTGTACGTTGAACGAAGGTCTGTACCGTGTTGATCCACGTAGG
>CAZJYO010000271.1:0-1979 GCA_964550275.1 uncultured Chitinophagales bacterium | reverse complement strand
CCGAAGCTGTACCGTGTATTCCGTCAACCGGTCTGACTTCACAATGTAATCAGGAGTGATTCCACCCCCGCCATACACGGCTCTGCCCCCGGCTGTTTTGAACATTGGCCTTGTTGAATCTTCTTCGGCGTGGTGTTCAACATTCTCGCCCTCTTCCTCGGATCGCTCGTATGCCTCGCGCTGGTACTTGAGCTTGTCGCCATCATACGGTCGCTGGATGAGCCGGCCTGTCGGCGTATAGTATCGCGCTGTTGTCAGGCGGAATGCTGAACCGTCCTTCAAATCAAATTGCCGTTGCACCAGCCCCTTGCCGAATGTCGTCTCACCAATAATGAGTCCGCGATCCCAGTCCTGAACCGCTCCGGAAACAATTTCGCTCGCTGACGCGGAACCATTATTCACAAGAACGATAAGGGAAACATCTGCGAACCGTGCAGAGCCCGATGACGTGTACTCCTCCTCAAATTCCGGACGGCGTCCCTTGGTGTACACAATCTTCTTTCCCTTCGGGAGCAACTCATCGGACATTTTGAATGCCTGTTCGAGATACCCTCCGGCGTTTCCGCGAAGATCGAGGATCAGCCGTTTCAAACCTTGTTCTTTCAGTTTGGAAACCCCTTCCACAAACTCGGCATGGGTGTTTGCGGCGAACCGCGTAACACTGATGTATCCGGTTTTGTCATCCAGCATATAAGAGGCATCAACCGTGTAGAGGGGAATTTTGTCACGCGTGATCTCAAAATCGAGAAGGCCGGAGATACCCGACCGCAGAATGGAAACGCGGACTTTCGTGCCTTTCGGCCCGCGCAGTTTGGAACGGACGCCCGCTTCAGTAATGCCAATCGCCGTGGAGTCAGCGATCCGGACGATCTTATCGCCTGCCATGATGCCCAATGCTTCGCTCGGTCCGCCAACGATAGGCGAGACGACAAGCAGGGTATCATTCAACACCTGAAACTCAATGCCTATTCCTTCAAAGCTTCCCTGGAATTCTTCGTTCACACGCTGCAACTGAGCCGCGGGAATGTAAATGGAGTGCGGATCGAGATCGTTCAGAACGCCGGCAATCGCGGATTCCGTCAGCTTTTGCGTGTCCACATCTTCAACGTAGTATTTCTCGGTAAGACTAAGAACGTCCTTGAATTTGTTGAGCTGGTCGTAGATGTTGTCGCCGGAAATGACTTCGTCAATCATCGCGCCGGCAAAGAGCCCGCCGATAACGAACAAGATGAGCGTCAAAAGTGAAAATCGCTTGGTCATGAAGAACTTCGTCCCTTCCCTGAAATGCGTTTCGATTCTCTTGCTATTAGTATGAACCGCGTTCGCGCACAAAATGTTTCGTATTCTGAGCGAGTATATCCAAAATCCATTTGAAAGTCAATCAAACAGCGGTTACCGCACGGGTTTCCACTCATCCAGAATGGAGCGCCTGAGAAAAAACACCGAGAGAAAATTAAGAAACCAAGACCCGCTGACATACAGATAACCGTATTTCCGGTAACGCCTCGGCGATTCAAAGACAACCACATCCTTCAGGAAGACAATCCGCCCTGTATCCGCCAGCCGGCGAAAGAAATCATAATCCTCCCCTGCCGCAATTTTCTCCGCGTACCCTTCAATCCCGTCAAAGACTTCCTTCCGGACTACATGGCATTCGCCGCGTCCCATCCCCATGCCAACGGTGTTCATCAATGCGAAGAGCCAGTTGTAAAAACCATGAAACAGCTTGTCGGAGTGTTTCTCTTCTTCAGGATAGACACCGACACTGCACGTCACCGCAGCGATTTCTTTTCTTGACCCGACCTCAATCACGCGCTCGAGGAAATACTCGCAGTCCTTGATGCGCGTGTCTGCATTCAGAAAAATCAGGAGATCGCCGGACGCCCGCCGGGCGCCAAGATTTCTTCCGAGGGAAATTGTCTGTTTTACTCCTTCGCGGTTCTCGACTAGAATGCAGTCATGACGACGGGCGATCTCGA
>CAZJYO010000270.1:2265-3488 GCA_964550275.1 uncultured Chitinophagales bacterium | reverse complement strand
TTGGCGCCACAAGGTCCCACGCCATTCTGATATACGCATCAAGATCGCCATCGCTGATGTGTTTGAGTTCAATGCCGATCCAACCGGCGCCGCCAACATACGGCGGCCTGAAGAAAGTTTTTGGCTTTGCCTCGATGAGCCCGGCCTGCATGCCCTGGGGAGCCGGGATCCACACGGCGATACGACCGTCATCATGGTGATTATCCGCGAACATTGTGAAGACCCTCTTATGCACAAAGAACGTGGGCTCTCCGTGCGAAAGTCGTTCCGTGGTCCCCGGCAGCGCCAGACATACCCGGCGCACGCGCCGAAGCTGGCGGACACTCACCGGGCCGATGTCCTCACTTTGAGAACTCGTCCGGGTTCACCATCTTGTACACGATAGCCGCCAAAGCGGCTCCGAGGAAATTGCCGACAAGAAAAATCCAGATGTTTCCCATTGCACTCAATCCCATCGTTGTAACGCCAATCGCTACAGCAGGATTGAGAACGCCGCCCGAGATTCCGTGACCTGCATACACACCCGCCAACACCGTAAACGCAATCGCAAGTCCGAAATATGAGTTGCCTGAAGTCTTTTTGGAAGTAGCAACATGAAGAACAACATACGTCAGCGCGAACGTGAAGAGCATTTCGAACAGCAGGGCTTTTCCTGCATCAGGTGAAGCCGGAACAATCACTGCTCCCGCTTTGAAGAAATTCACTGCCATCCCTGCAACCAACGCGCCGGCAACCTGTGCAAGCATGTAGGGAACAACATCTCCCGCCGCACATTTTCCCCGCATCCACACGGCAAGCGTTACAGCCGGATTGTAATGTGCGCCGGAAATCGCTCCCCCCGCGTAAATCATCACCATCAGTACCGAGGCAATGGCAATCGGAGCAAGTGTTACATCCCACGGATCTATCACCGTCAGGCCGATGACAAGGACAAGAAACATCGTTCCAATGAATTCTACGATGAGCGATCTTACATTCATGATTTCTCCGTTGAGAGTGATGGTGTCGAGGGTTTGTTCGAGTGTGAAATTGAACGGATGCAAGGTAGGAACATCACATGCGGTAATCAAGGGATTGATTTTCAGTCATACCCGACGTACTTTGGCCTTGACCATTTCGATCACCCCTTTTTTTCAATGGACATGAACGACTTTCATCCCATTGTCCGCCAATGGTTTGAAAAAACACACGGAAAACCGAGTCCGCCGCAGGAGCTTGGCTGG
>CAZJYO010000270.1:0-2255 GCA_964550275.1 uncultured Chitinophagales bacterium | reverse complement strand
AGCATTGCGTCCGGCAAGCACACACTGATTCTCGCGCCAACAGGATCAGGGAAAACGCTCGCCGCGTTTCTGTGGGCTATTAATCATCTGTTTGAACAGCGCCTGAACGAAGCGCCGCAAAAGGGCGTTCACATTCTCTATGTTTCGCCGCTCAAGGCGTTAAACAATGATGTTGAACGGAATCTGCGCGGGCCGCTTGCCGGGATCAAGGAACTTGCTGATGCATCCGGCATCCGTGTGCCGACATTGCGCGCAATGGTGCGCACAGGCGATACGCCGCAAAGCCAGCGCGCAGCCATGCTTGGAAAGCCGCCAGACATACTGATCACCACGCCTGAGTCACTGTACCTCATGCTGACTTCACGGCGGGCGCGGACCATGTTCTCAACCGTGCAGTATCTCATCGTGGATGAAATTCACGCGCTGTGCGGAAACAAACGCGGCGTTCATCTCTCCGTCACCTTGGAACGTTTGGCTGAAGTTGCAAAACAGGATTTTCTGCGCATCGGGCTGTCAGCGACACAGCGTCCTCTTGAGACGATCGCGGGCTTTCTCGGAGGATATGCGCATGAGGGAAAGGAACTTCGACCGCGACAGGTCAACATCGTTGATGCGGGCTACCGGAAACAGATGGATCTCGCCGTGCGATGCGTCGTCCCCGACCTTTCGTTGCTTCCCCGTGAGAGCGTCTGGCCTGAAGTTTTTGAAGAACTGTTGAGACACATCCGGTCGCATTCCACCACGCTTATCTTTGTCAACAACCGCCGCCTCGCAGAACGCGTTGCCGCAAAACTGAATGAGATGCTCTCGGGTCTTCAGGATACGTTCAATCTGCGCGCGGTCCCCATACAAACCAGTCATGGAGTGATCGCTGATTCTCCGCCACCCTTCGAGGTCAAAGCATACCACGGCTCAATGTCGCGGCACGCGCGCGAACACATGGAAGCCGAACTCAAGGCGGGAAAACTCCGCGCGCTTATTGCAACATCATCGCTGGAACTCGGCATTGATATCGGTTCAATTGACCTTGTCATCCAGCTGGAATCCCCGAAAGGCGTTGCACGCGGATTACAGCGTGTCGGAAGATCAGGTCACGTCATTACCGCGGCGAGCAAAGGCAGAATGTATCCCGTGCATCGCGAAGACCTTGTAGAATCTGCCGTTGTTGCCCGTGCGATGGTCAATCATGACGTCGAAAGGACCGCAATCCCTGCAAACTGCCTCGACGTCCTTGCCCAGCAAATCACAGCGATGGTAAGTATTGATGATTGGGATGTGGACGAACTCTACGATGTGATACGCCGTTCTACTTGCTACAATGCACTGCCGCGAAACTTGTACGTCAACGTCCTTTCCATGCTCGCCGGAAGATACACTGATGATGCATTCCGCGGCCTGCGCGCACGTATTTCATGGGATAAGGTCCATAACAATCTCAAAGCACTTCCCGGTACGTCGCGGCTGGCAATCATGAGCGGCGGAACGATTCCGGATCGCGGATACTATGGCGTCTATCTTGAAGATGGAAAAACCAGAGTCGGCGAGGTTGACGAGGAGTTCATTCTTGAAAGCCGCGTGGGCGATACGTTTATTCTCGGCACCAGCGTCTGGAGAATGGAGAGCATCGATGCCAATCGTGTTGTCGTAACGCCTGCGCCCGGACAACCGGCGCGCATGCCCTTCTGGCGCGGTGAGGGCATCGGCAGAACGCGTGAACTTGGACTTGCCGTCAGTGAATTCCGAAGGGAAATGTCGCAACGCCTGACCACGGCCGATTGTCTCGGATGGCTTCAGCAAGAATTCCACATTGATAATGACGCGGCATGGAATATCAGGGAGTATTTCCGAAAACAACTGGAGATTGCACGGTTCATTCCCCACGACCGGCTTCTCCTTGCCGAGCATTTCCGGGATGACATCGGCGACCCGCGTATTGTGGTCCATTCATCATTCGGGAGGAGAGTCAACGGTCTGCTGGGGCTGGTGTGCGCCGAACGGTTGCGGCAGCGGACTTCCGTTGAACCGCAAATGCTCTACAATGACAACGGCGTTCTGTTGAGGTGCTCGGACGTTGACGAGCTTCCGAATGGAATTCTTGACGGCTTGACTCTGGAAGAAGCCGCGGACATTGTTCTTCGTGAAATACTATCTTCTCCCCTCTTCGGCGGGCAGTTTCGTCAAAACGCGTCGCGGGCGCTTCTTCTTCCGGGCATTGGACCGGGCAGGCGGACACCGTGGTGGCTTCAGCGACTCCG
>CAZJYO010000269.1:0-3498 GCA_964550275.1 uncultured Chitinophagales bacterium | reverse complement strand
CTTCCGCAGTGGGGGGTAGCCTCGAGGCAGCTCGGTGGACGGCAAGCACAGGCTGGGTCGGTCTCGGTGATATTTTGGGTGGAGAATTTGCGAGTCAGGTGTTGGGTATTTCTGCCGATGGCAGTGTGCTCGTTGGCTGGGGATCATCAAATGCCGGTTACGAAGCCGCGCGCTGGCTGACCGGAAATGTTTTCCCAATGGGTGACATAGTAGGTGGAGCACATCACAGCGCGGCGTCTGCCGTATCGGCCGACGGAAACATCATTGTCGGAACAGGAACGTCTGCACAGGGGCCAGAAGCATTTGTGTGGACATTCGGTACAGGCATGATCGGCCTCGGCGATCTTCCAGGCGGAGAATTCTCCAGTGAATCTTTTGGAATGAACCCGGATGCGTCCGTTATTGTTGGTGAAGCAACTTCCGCGAATGGGATCGAGGCATTTCGATGGACGCAGTCAGACAGCATGCACGGTCTTGGTGATTTGGACGGCGGGACGTTTCAAAGTATTGCGTTCGATGTCTCCGCAGATGGAGCAATCGTGGTGGGGTTTGGAACAACCGCGCTGGGATCGGAAGCTTTCATTTGGGATCCGTCGAATGGAATGCGCAACCTGAAAAGCGTGCTCGTATCTGCGGGCGTGCAGGGACTTGATGGCTGGGTGTTGACCGAGGCGACCGGTATTTCCGCCGATGGGCGGATTGTTGTGGGAAATGGAACCAACCCCAATGGAGATGGAGAGGGTTGGATTGCGGAGTTGCCGTGATCCATATGTAGCGGACCCGACCGTACCGAAACATTTCACCACGCCGTTCCATTGCGGAACACGTTCACCCACACCAACAACACGAACATAATGACGGCAACGACGATGGTAATCTTGTGATCTTTGGAGAGTGCCATATTATACCTTTGCAAGTTCGTTTTTCAGGTGGTCAATGACGGCGACCGGTGAGGGGTCAACGCCGTGAAGGATCGCGAGGTAGAAGCTTACCCAATCTCCCAAATATACGAGTGAAAACATCCTCGCGAGCAGGGAGGAACCCTCGCTCCAGGCGATAGCAATATGATCCGTGTGTTCACTGATGATCATCTTGGTGACTTCCATCCGGTATTGAATGCGTTTGTGGTCGGCTTTGTCGCGCAGGAATACTACCTGCATGTTTCTCATCTGCTCGGTTGGCACTTTCCATCCCACCAATTCATTGTGGTTCATCTCCGGCAGAACGTGACCGAACATCAGCGATTTTCCGTTCTCGGCCATCTGTCCGCGCCAGCGCGTTGCCACGGCGTCAAAGCGCTCGGTAGATGAATACACCACGCCAATACGGTGCCGCAATTGTTCCGCCAGCTGCAACGCAGGGTTCGATGAAACATCCGGGTTTGCGTACTCCACCGACTTCTCCTCCAGCAAGCGAAGCGCATCGCTGATTTCGCGCGCTTTGTTCTTTGTAAAGCCGAGCTTGCCGAGCGCAATCAAGAGGGGAAAGAAGGAATACCCCAGCGCAGCGCGGGGCGGAAGTCCGCCGGGAATCTTGATGAACGGCGTTCGCTTTGCTTTCGCAAGTTTCTCTGTCATTCCGTTGGAGGAAATGCAGAGAAGTTTTGCGCGGCGCTTGAGTGCTTCCTTGTGCGCGGCATTGGTTTCCTCCGTGTTGCCGGAGTAGCTGGAAATGATCACCAGCGTTTTCGGTCCGACATACCGCGGCAACGTGTAGTTGCGGTTCACGATGAACGGGACGCCGAGTTCATCAGCGAGATAACTCTTGAGAAGATCCCCGCCGATGGCCGAGCCGCCCAGCCCGCACAAAACAATCTCACGAATCTCCTTCGTGTTCATCTTTTTGATAGTGGCCCGCTTGCCGATCTCAATGGCTTCCCGCACCTGCGACGGGAATCCCTTCACAAGTCCGTACATGTTGGAAGTATCAACGGCAAAAATCTCTTCAAACGTCATGCATTACTCCAATGGATTTTTGTGATGAACCAATGATGTGTCATTCTTCAAGGGGAATGTCCGGCAATTTGATGTGCACGAAATTCTTGAGGTAAGATTTGATTTCGTCCTCGGTAGACATGGTGATCACCTTGTCCGCTACCTTCTTCGCTTCTTTATACTTGATCGTGCGGATGATTTTTTTGATCTCGGGAAGAACCGAAGGAATCACGCTGAACTCGTCGAGCCCGAGTCCGACGAGCAACACCGTTGCAAGCGGGTCGCCCGCCATTTCTCCGCACATGCCGACCCATTTGTTGTGCTTGTGACCCGCGGTGATAATCATTTTGATTGTGCGAAGGACGGCGGGATTGAACTCCTGGTACAATGACGCGACAGATGCATTGCCCCGGTCCACGGCAAGAAGATACTGAATCAAATCGTTTGTACCGATGCTGAAGAAATCCACGTGCGCCGCGAGGTCCTCGGCCAGAACCGCTGCCGCCGGGACTTCAATCATCACGCCGATCTGAATGTTGTGATCAAAGAGGATTCCCTTCGCCGCCAATTGCTTCTTTGCGCCTTCGAGCAGGTCACGCGCCTTTTGAACTTCGCCCACGCTGGAAATCATGGGAAACATGATGCGGACGTTTTTCCTTACGCTGGCGCGAAGCAAAGCGCGCAGTTGTTTTTGGAACTCCTCGGGCCGATCCAGGCAAATGCGGATGCCGCGCCAGCCGAGAAACGGGTTCTCTTCGCGCATGGAATCGGGCGCGACTTTATCGCCGCCAATGTCAAATGTCCTGAAAATCACCGGATGCGGAAAAATCTCCTCCGCCACGCGGGCATACTCAACATACTGTTCTTCCTCGGTCGGAAAGTTGGAACGGCCGATGATCTGGCTTTCCGTGCGGTACAATCCGATCCCGATGGCGCCTTGTTCCTTCACGAACGCAATCTCATCCGGAAACTCAATGTTTGCAGAAAGCTCAATCTGTTTATGGTCCGGCGTTTCGGCGGCAAGTCCGGAGATGGAAACCAAATGCTGGGCGAAATCCTTGAAGCGTTCCTCTTTGCGTTTCAATCCGCGAAGCGTTTCTTCGCTCGGGTTCACCGCAACGATTCCGCCATACCCGTCAACAGCAAGCAAATCGCCGGTCTTGACCTGCTGTGTTACGGTGCGCAAGCCAACCACTGCGGGAATATGTAATGAGCGGGAGAGAAGCGCCGCGTGTGACGTCGTTCCGCCGAGATCCGTTGCGTAACCGAGGATCTGGTTCCGGCTGAAGATCACCGTGTCAGCAGGGGTGAGCGATTCAGAAATAATGATGGCTTCGCCTTCCAGCCGTGAGAAAAGTTTTTGATCCTGGATGTTGCGGATGATCCGGTTCATCACGTCGTCCACGTCATGCGCGCGTTCGTGCATGTATTCGTCGGGCGCCGCCAGCATCAGCCGCTTGTACTTGCTGATTTCATCCATCACGATAAACTCGGCAATCTTCCGTTCACCATTGATCCGTTGTTCGATCGCGCCCATGAGAATCTGGACGTCAAGAAACATAAT